>NZ_JBEYVC010000134.1:0-28386 GCF_040643855.1 Streptomyces sp. NPDC047072
CGCACCACTTCTCGGCGCAGAACACCAACCCGGCCCTGGACCTCTACCGCGAGTCGGGGTGTCGGGGGCGGCCGCGGACCGGCCCCGCGGCTCGTCCCGGGCGGCGACGAGGGCGTCCTCGGCGTCGGGCAGGTCGCCGACGACCAGACCGAGCAGCCACGCCTTGGTGCCGTAGCCGAGGATCATCTCGTACAGGCTGTGGTGGTCCATCAGCCCGCGCGGGGTGTCCAGCAGGAGGAACCGGTAGTGGCCGTTGCCCGGTTCCGGGAGTCCCTCGGTGCGCAGCTGCTCCTGGACCGCGGCGCGCAGGGCGCCGGGGCTGGCCAGGGTGTGCGCGCCGGAGCGCAGGTCCAGCACGATGACGGCGTGCGCCGTGTCTGTCGTCCGGCTCACTCGGAGTCACCCCACGGGTCGTCGGCGGGCCCGCGCTCGGTCGTCCTGCCGGTCGCCGGGTCCGGTGCGGAGGGGTCCCGGTCGTCGTTCTCGGTGGTCCACGGGAAGGCGCTGTCCTTCGTGTCGGGCCAGCCGTCGCCCGCGGGCGCGGGAAACGGCGGACAGTGCGCGAAGGGCGGTACGGCCGACCCCGCGCCGTGCGCCGACAGGTGACCGGCGTCGCCCTGCGCGCCGTCCGGGTCCTCGGCGGGAGCCGACGCGGTGCCGTACGGGTTCGCCTGGGCGGGGAAGGACGGGGCGTCGGAAGCGTCGGTCTCCCAGGGGAAGTCGTCGCCGGTGCTGGTCGGTTCGGCCTCGTGGGTGGGCGGCTCGGCGCTGGTGGGTGGTTCGACGCTCGGGGTGCCGTGGCCGTCCCGGGCCGCGGAGGTGCCGTGGCCGTCCCGAGCCGCTGAAGTGCCGGGGGTGTCGGGAGCGGGGAAGGGACGGGAGGTGGAGGCGTGGGTGGAGGCCGTGGTCTCGTCGTCCGTCGCCGGGGTGCCCGTGAGCCGTTCCGGCCAGGAGGGCTTCTCCGGCCAGGCGTACAGGTCGTCGCCGTCCCCGGGGGCGGAGCGCGGGCGCGGGGCGGAGGGCTCGGCGGGCAGCGAGGGCTCCTCGGCCGGCGCAGCCGAACCGCGCCGACCACGCGGCTCGTACCTGACGTCGGACTCGTGTGGGGCACGGGACTCGTACCGGACGTCGGACTCGTGTGGGGCACGGGACTCGTACCGGACGTCGGACTCGCCCCGGGCATCGGACTCGTACCGGACGCCGGGCTCGTCCCGGGAGCCGGGCTCATGGCCTGTGCCCGTGTCTTGCCGGGCGCTCGACTCGGGTCGCAGCGGTGTCGTCCCCCAGTCGTCCTCGGCGCGGCGGCGGGGCGCGGGGGGCGTGAACGGGTGGGCGGGAGAGGGGGGTTGGCCCAGTACGGCCGCTTCGAGGAGGCGGAGCGTCGGCTGGAGGGCCCGCTTCTCGGTGAAGGTCACGTCCAGGGCGCCCGGCAGGGTCTCGGCCCAGAACTGCCGCAGCGGGCGCATCCATTCGACCGACCACTGCCCGGTCTGGAGCTCCAGCTTCTCCAGGAGCTCCAGCTGGCGCCGGGCGATGTCCTTGACGAACCGTACGTAGAGCGGGTGCGGGGTGCTGCCGGCGAGCGCGAGGCCGTTCGGCTGGACTCTCATCAGGACGCTGCAGTAGTCCTCGACGATGCGCCCCTCGTCGAGCAGCGCCCACCGTTCGTAGGAGCGCAGCAGTCCGGCCCAGCCGGAGATCTCGCCCTGGTAGTCGTCCAGACGCAGGGTCATGCCCGGGACGTCGGGTCCGTCCTCCTCGTACAGCCGCACCCGGATCCGGCGGGGTGACTCGATGTCCCCCTCGACCACGGTGACCTGGCCGTTCCACATCGCGCAGAGCAGGCGGTGCAGGATGTGCCGGCGGTCCTCCTCCGTACTGGCCAGCCAGTCGTCGCGGTAGCCGAGCCGCTGCCGCCAGCCCAGCACGTCCTCGCTCTGTTCCACGTCCCGGGCGCGCGCCCACCGCCGCAGGACGTTACGGGCCTCGGGCACCTCGGTGAGGCTCATCTCGCTGCGGAAGAGCACGACCGTGATCGAGTCGGTCTCCACGCCCCGGAACTCGATGGACCGCTTGCCGTCGCGCGGCAGCAGCAGGGACTTGCGCAGGTACTCCTCGACCGCGTTCTTGTTCTGGATCCGGGGATAGACGATGAGGATCTTCAGCGGTCCCCCGCCCTCGGGCACGAACCCGTGGGGCAGCAGACCCGCGATCTTGAACCGGAACTGTTCCAGCGCGCCCTTGCCGATGTCCTCGGCCGTCTCGCCGACCCCCGCCGCCGCGCTCAGCAGCATGGCCATGGACGGCAGCAGCGGACGTTCGTCGGCGAGCGCGCCGCTCTCCGCGAAGAGGGTCTTGACCCGCTGCTCGACCACCGACTTGACGGTGGCGACGGCCGCCGCGGGGTTGCGCCGGCCGACGGCCTGCGCGGCCTGCCAGGCGTCACCGTCGACGAGCTTGAGCAGCAGCGCCGACTCGTCGTCGTTCTCACGCAGGTTGACCCGCTTGACCAGCCGCTCCCGCAGGTCGTCGTAGAACTCCAGCAGGTTGCCCTGCGGGGGCAGCAGATAGGAGACGCCCGTGCGGTCGTCGTACAGCTCCTGGACCTGTTCGTCGAAGGCCCTCGGCTCCTCCTCCATGTGCTTGCGGAACGCCTCGACGAGCAGGCTCACCTCGGTGTTGAGGGCGGCGGCGGCCGGGCGCCAGCGCTGTTCCTGGCGCCGCCAGCCCTCGTGCCAGACCGCGCGGCAGCGCCACTGGAACCAGCGGTCCTGCGCCTGGACGGCCGCCGCCACGTCCGCGTCGCCCCAGCGCGCCTTCGACAGACCGCCGATGCGGCCCCTGATCCGGGGAACGGGCGGCGGCTGGGTGTCGACGCCGGACGGGCGTGCGGGCTGCCGGCTGCGGTTCTCCAGCATGCCGAGGAAGCCGAGCACGGTCACCGGGTCCGGGTCGCCCGGCACCCCCTTGATGACCCGGTCCGCCTGGAAGATGTCGACGGACCGCAGCAGCCGCTCCAGTGCGGGGCGGGGCGCGAACTGCTCGGCCAGCGCGGGTGCCCGGCGGTCCACCCTGCGCCGCAGGTCCTCCGTCAGCGCCTGCATGTCACTGAGCCGGTCGCGGAGCGCCTGTTCGATGGCGACACCGCCGCGGGGCAGCGGATCGGGTTCCGGCACCGGCAGCGCCTCCCGGGTCCACAGCTCCTCCAGCCCGGAGTCGGCGAACATCTTGCGGACCGTGCCCGCGTACTCGTGGCTCGCCTTGGCGGTGGGTTCGGTGAGCCTGCGGACCGACGCGGCCAGCATCCGGGAGGAGACCAGTTCGGCCAGCTCGTCGAGGGGTGCCGTCATCGAGGCGACCAGGCTGGTCGACACGCCCCGGTGGCCGATCCCGGAGGCGGCCCGCGCGGCCCGGTGCAGACCGCGGTTGATGAAGCTCGCGGCGAACGTCTGGTAGTCGTCGTCGGCCCGCGGACGCGGCCCGCTGCCGTCGCCGAGTTCGGTGCCGACGAGCGACATCACCAGGGAGACGATCGAGCGGCGCAGGTCGTCGGGGCGGATGCCGGCGGTGCGGCTGAACAGGAAGGCGGTCGGCACCATGCCGGTGCGCAGCCGGATCGGGTGGACGCCCGGGTAGCGGATGTGCATCGCGGCGTCGAGGTCGGTGTCGCCGAGGTCGGACTCGGCGGTGGGCACGTTCTGTTCGTCGACCAGCCGGAACAGGTCCACCACCGCGCGTGCGGCGTTGAGTTCGGCCTCGCGGCCGCCGCCCGCCGAGGTCGGGAAGGCCGAGGGCATGACCACCAGCGGGTAGATGCGGGCCCCGGTGAAGTTCTTGGCCCGGAACGCCTCCCCGATGAGATGGAGGTAGTCGAGGAAGATCCCGGCTCCGGTGCCGCCGGCCACGGAGTGGGCCACGAACACGTCGCAGCCGGACATGGGCCCGCCGCCGAGTTGGCTGAGTTCGCCGCCGGACCGGCTGATGGCGTCGATCGCCTGCATGAGCGGCCCCATGACGGGGTCCAGGCCGTTGCGCAGGGTGCCGAACAGGGCCGCGCGGCCGACGGTGGGCAGCTGGCCCGCTCCGTTGCGCAGCGGGGTGACCTTGGGTTCGCCCGCGCGCGGCGGCAGCCAGCCGCTCACCTCGTCCCGCATCACGGCGCGCAGTTCGCGGGTGACCTCGGGCGAGCTGTCGTGGTCGGGGAGCAGGTCGTGGGTGGCGCGGGCGGTCCGGCTGTAGGCGGCGCGCAGGCCGGCGTCGGCGCTGAGGTGGGGCAGCCGGGCGAGTTCCGACTCGCTGAAGTCGGCGTAGACGAACTGGAGGCACTCGGGGAGCTGGTAGCGCAGGGGGATGCCGAGGCTGTTCAGAGCCGTGCCGTCGGGGCCGCAGAGTTCGGCGCGCAGCCGTCGTTCCAGCTCGGTTCCGACGAGGCCGCCGGTGCCGCCCAGACCGACGAAGAGCATCGGCTGGAAGATCTTCATGGTGTGGTCCTCCGCCGGGACGGCTGACGTCCCGGTCGCTGGTGGGGAAGTGCGTGGGTTCGTGCGGTCGTGCGGCGCGGGCCCGCGGGAGGGGCCGGCGCGGGACCTCAGAGGTCCGGGTGGTCCGCCGGGTCCGGGACGCCGACGGGGTACGCGCCGTTGTCGTAGGAGTCCGCCGACGGGCCGGCCGGGGCCGGGCGCGCGGTGCTGCGCCGGTCAGGCAGCGGCGAGCGGATGCCCCGGCCGGCGGAGGGGCGGCGGCCCTTGCTCTCGACGACGTGCAGGGAGAGCGGGCCGTCGAGAGGCACGGCCTCCCCGAAGCGCAGGGTGCGTTCGCCGTGGCCGCTGATCCGCAGGACCACTCCGCCGTTGAGGCCGCGCCGCACGGCGTACGTCCCTCTGGAGCGCCGGACGAGCCGGGGGCTGTCGGAGGCGGTGTCGACGACGTCGAACTCGTACCAGTTGCCGCGACCGGTCTTGGCCTTGCCGCCGCCGACCAGGGTGCCGTCGGCGTCCCGCAGTTCGAAGAGGAGCCCCGCGGGTGCGATCCGCAGACGGTTGACGCGACGCCGGAAGACCAGCAGCACGGCCACGCCGGCCAGGGCGAACGCCGCGGGGATGGCGACCTTCCACCACTTGTCCCAGAGCCGCTCCAGCTCGCCGGGGACGGCGGTGACCGTGATGGCGAGCGGCGCGTCGTCCAGGACGCGGCCGCCCTCGACCGCGATGACCTTGCCGCCCAGTTCGGTGCCGTCGCCGTCGACGGGGGCGCCGAGGTCGTCCGCGGCGGCGACCTCGACGGTCACGGGGACGGTGCGGGCCGCGCCGGGTTCGACGCGCACCCGGGTGGGGCTGACGCTCAGGCCGGTGCCCTTGCCGTCGGCGACGGAGAGCAGCACTTCGTGCGGGGTGCCGCCGCGGTTGCCGACCTTCAGCGTGCCGGGCACGCGGCCGCCGGGGTGCACTCCGGCGGGCGGGATGTCGAGGACGGCGTCGAAGGTGGAGTTCGCCGGGGAGACGCCGGTGGGGTAGTAGCGGGTGTCCGGGCTGAGGCCGACCGATTCGACCGTGCTGGTGAAGAGCAGGGAGCCGGTCGCCTGGCGGGGCACGGTGACGGTTCCGGAGAAGACGCCGTCGGAGCCCTTCTTGTCCGGTCCCGTGCCGTCGTCGGTCAGGGTGATGGGCACCTGCCGGCGGAAGCCGTCACCGGTGAGCCGGCCCACGACGGAGATGCCGCGCAGATCCCGCTCGTCGAGCTTGACGCTGCCCGGCGTGAGCACCTCGACCTCGACGCGGGTGCGCTGTCCGGCCCTGGGCGAGGGCTTCTCCAGGCGGATGTCGGAGCGTACGGCGCCCCGCCACAGGGCGCTGATGCTGGCCACCCGGTCGCGGTGGCCCTCGGGTGCGTCGAGGCGCACCCGCCAGCGGCCGGGGAGGGGGCGGGTGACGCGGAGCGACTCGACGGCCTTGCCGCGGCCGGTGAACTCGAAGGAGGAGCCGCCCGTCCGGGCACCGTCCGCGGAGTCGCTGATCCGGTGTCCCCGGGGGTCGTAGTAGGTGGCCCGTACGGCGGGATCGCCCTTGGAGACGACGATGGTGCCCTCGGTGGCCAGCGGGGAGACCCGGACGTGGAGGTCCGCGGGCGGGCGGCCCTGGCTGCCGGCCTCCTGGTAGAGACACCGTGCGGCGGCGAACGCCGCCTGCAGGGCGCGGCCGAGCTGCTCGGCTCCGGGCACGGTGGCCGCCCTGGGGCGGGTCTCCGGGAGGTCGCGGCATCCGTCGTGGTAGCCGGCGGCGGCCATCTCCTGCAGCCGTTCCTCGTCCACGTCGTCGCCGAATCCCAGGGGCCAGATCTGCACCTTGGCGTCCCGGGCGTCCTTGAGCGCCTGGGCGAGGTCCGCGTCGGCCTGGGCGTCCCGGGTGGTGGGGTCGAGGCCGCGGTAGCGGTAGCTGTCGCGGACGTCGAGGTGTCCGTCGGTGAGCAGGAACAGCACTCTGGGGCGGCCGGGGTCCCGGGCCTCCACGAGACGGGTGACGCCCTGGCGTACGGCGGAGATGAAGTCGGTGCCCGATCCCTCGGCCTCGGTGCGCCGGTTCAGTCCGGCGGCGCACTGGCCTATCCGTTCCCGCCCCACGCTGTCGAGCTGCCGCATGGGACAGACCTCGTCGACGGGTGACTGCCCGGCGCTGGTGGCGTCGGCGAAGCCGTAGACCATCATCCGCGACCGTGCGGAGGGTTCGCCGACCGCGATCGAGGAGACCGCGTCCTTCTCCCGGTCGAGGTCACCGGCGCCCAGACTGGCCGACTCGTCCACCGCTACGGCGTAGTCGACCGGGTCGTCGGTCGTCGCGGCCTTCGTCGTGGCCTTCGTCGTGATGGAGTCGAGCGGCCGGCCCGCTCCGGTGGCGGTGGTGTCGGCGGCGGCCGGGACCGCGCCGGGCAGGGTCACCGCGGCGAGCGCCATGGCGGCGAGGCCGTAGGCGCTTCGGCGCGCCTGTGTTCGTACGTGGGTCCGGACCTGGGTCCGCACCCCCCTTGAATGTGTCACGACGATCCCCCTGGAATTCCCCGTTCTCTCGGCTGCCGACGGAATGAGCCCCCAGCGTCGGCGCCGGTGTCGCACAGCTTAGGGTCACGCGCCCCCGCCTTTGGCTGAAATTCCCCTCTTTCCGAAGGACCGGGTGATCAATCCGAAAAAGAGATCACACAAATAAAGCAATCGATCACACCCGGATAATCGGTGAATCCATTTGCCCATTACTGTTCTTTTCTGATCCGGCGCAGGACTCGGACCAGTCCGTGCTTGCCCTTCTGCTCGGCGGCCCGTGCGAGGACCTCCCAGGAGGGCGGCGGAGCGAGCTCCAGCTGACGGCTCAGAGCGGCCACCCCGGTGCCGACCGCGGCGGGGTCCTCGCGCAGCCGCGCGGTGAGGGAGGAGTCGAGGCGCTCGACGAGCGCCCAGGCGCGGCTGTCCCGGTCCGCGCACCACAGCTGGAAGAACGACCCCCCGTCCAGCAGCTCATGCGTGCCGATCCGGGCCGGCCCCAGCCCCTCGGGCCCGTCGAAGGCGCCGGGCGGCAGGGTCACCCGCCAGCCGCCGTGCCGCCGGTCCCAGGCGGGCCGGTACCGGCCGAGTCCGTGTTCGCTGAGCCAGCGCTGGATCTGCTCCTCGACACCGGCGATCCCGCTCGTCTCCGCGCCCCACAGGTCGGCCACGAAGGCCGGGGTCTCCTCGCAGGCGGCGGTCAGGTCGGGATCGTGCCGGCCGTCGTGTGCCGCCGTGTGGACCAGGTGCCGGACCCGGCCGTCGTCCTCGACCGCGCGCACGGCGTAGACCGGCAGGTACACCTTCTCCGGCACGCCGACCCGCACCGGGTCCTCGATGCCCGGCGGCAGGTTGAACCGCGCCCGGTCGGGGTGGTCGGCGAGTTCCCGCACCGCGTCCTCGCGGAACGCGGGCGAGTCCAGACGGCGGACCACCCGACCGCGGTGCCTCGGCGCCGGGCCGTCCCGGGGGACGAAGGAGACGGTCGCGCTCGTGTAGTGGGGCGCGGTCAGCGGCCGTGAGCGGAAACCGTCGAAGTACAGGCGGCGGCGGTCACCGCGGATCACCGTGTACCGCGTGCCGTCGGCCATCGACCGCCGGCCCAGCTCGGTGAGCCCGATCCGGCCGTCCGCCCCGGTGACGTGCTCGATCGCGGTCAGGAAGGCGAGCGCCTGCCGCAGCAGGGCCGGATCGAGCGCCAGGAAGGCGGCCAGTTCCGCGGCGGACCGCAGTCCGCACTCGCCGATCGCCCGCTCCACGAAGCGGTCGACGAGTTCGTACGGCTGTCCCTCGGTGACGGTCGCGCGTACCTCCACGCTCCACACCGGGAGCAGCACGGCCTGGACGCTCGTCGGTACGAGGCCCAGGACGAACGCGGTGTTCTCCAGCACGCGTTGCTCGGGGAACGGCATCAGACGGCCCGGCCCGCTCACCGTGCGCCGCCTTCCCGTCCGGTGCCCTCGACGAGGGCGCGCACCTCGCGGTACTGCCGGATCTCGCCGTGGACCGAGAGGTGGGCGCGCAGGGCGCGCGCCAGTTCCCGGAAGGGGCGGTCCCCGGCCTCGGTCAGCGTGGACAGGTCGCCCACCAGCACCAGTTGGCGCCGGGCCCGGGTGAACGCGACGTTCGCACGGCGCAGTTCGCCGAGGAATCCCACCCGGCCGGCGCGGTTGCTGCGGGTGAAGCCGTAGAGGATCACGTCGCGTTCGCCGCCCTGGAAGGAGTCGACCGTGCCGACGTTGAGCTTGACCTGCCGGGGCCGGCCGGTCCGCTCGGTCAGGGCTTCGGTGACGAGCGCGGCCTGTGCCGCGTACGGGACGATCACCGCCCACTCCTCACCGCGTTCGTCGTAGTGGGCGGCCAGCAGGACGAGCAGTTCGGCCTCGGCCCGGTTGACGTAACCCGGATGCTCCTCGCCGGACTCGCGGCGGGCCGGGCGCTCCGACCGCCGGTCCGCCGGGAGCCGCGCGGTGTCGACGAACGCCATCGGCGTCCGGAACAGCCGCGCGTCGTGCGGCAGTCCGGGGCCGGGGGTGCGGAGCCGGCCCTCGTAGAAGGCGGCGGACACGAAGTCCGCGACGGCGGCCGGCATGCGCCGCTGGTGGGTCAGGGTCACCACCCCGGTGGCGGGCAGCCCCGCGCAGAGCTGTTCCAGCGCACTGGCCGCGACGAGGGCCTCGGTGTCCGGGTCCGGGTCGCGCCGGGCCCAGTCCCGGACCTCGGCGTCGACGTAGGGCGGCAGTTGCCGGTGGTCGCCGACGAGCACGGCGCGCCGGGCGCGCACCAGGGGCACGAGCAGGTCGGGGACGGCGATCTGCCCGGCCTCGTCGACGACGGCCAGGTCGAAGTCGACCCCGGCCAGTTCGGGACGGGCGGCCACGCCGATGCAGGTCGCCGCGACGACGTGGGCGTAGCGGATCAGCTCGGTGTGCAACTGCCCCGCGGCCCCCGCGACTTCCTGCCGCCACTCGGCCAACAGCCCACGCCGGGCGGCCAGCAGGGGCAGCCGTTCCGTCAGCCGCTCGTGCACCGCGAACAACCGCCGGTCGACGGCGTCCGGTACGGCCCCCTCCCCTACGTCCCCGTCGGGCGCCTCCGGTACGGCGACGCCGTCCCCTTCGTCGTCGTAGCCCCCGTCCTCCTCCACCCCGGCCGTCGCCTCCCGGCACCGTCGGGCCGCCTCGACGGCCCGGGCCCGGCAGGTCGCGGTGTTCGTGCGGGCGGTGTCCAGGGCCGTACGGGCGACATGCACGGCCGGGATGTCACGGGTGGCGGCTTCGAGGGTGGCCTCCGCCTCCTGGAGCCGTACGCGGTTACGGGCCCGCGCCTCGTCCAGCGCGGTCGCCGTCGCGAGCGCGGAGGCGAGCCGCCGGGCGTCGAGGCGGGCCCGTAGCCGGTGCAGGGCCCGGAGTGGGACCCGGAGCGGGGCCCGTAGGAGACGGCGGCCGGGCGGGGGCGGCGCGGCACGGTCGGCGGAGCTGAGCCTTGCCATCCGCGGCGCGGCGCGGTCGGCGGAGGTGAGCCGTTCGATCCGTCGCGCGACGCGATGCCGCTTCCGCGCGAGCTTCGCCCCTTGGGCGACGAGCCGGTCGACCTGCCGCGGCGCCGGGCCGCCGACCGCGCGCCGGGCCGCGTCGAGCGCCCGTAGGGCGGCCGCCTCGATGGTCAGCAGGTCGCGCAACTCCGCGACCTCCCGGCCGAGTTCACGGCATCCCTCCTCGACCGCCGCCGCGTCGAAGGGACGGTCGAGCCTGGTCCGAAGCCGGTCCAGGACGCCCTGCCGCAGCCCGGCGGCCTGCTCCTCCAGCAGGTAGGGCAGGCCCTCCGAGGTCACGGCGTTCTCGTTCCCGACCCGGACCACGACCAGGTCCTCGGGCAGCCGGCCGAGCACGTTGTCGACGGCGCGGTTGGTGTGCGAGGCCACCAGGACCCGCGCGCCGGTGCGGGACGCCGCGATCGTCCGGGCGATCTCGCCGATCACCCTGGTCTTCCCGGTGCCGGGCGGGCCGAGGACGACCAGCAGGTCCTCGACGGCCAGGGCCTTGCGGAAGGCCTCCGTCTGGTCGGGGTCGAGGTGCTCGACGGGTGCGTCGGCCGACGGGGCCGACGGGCGCAGCCGGTGGTCCACCAGCACGTCGAGCAGGTAGGGATTGGCCGACCGGCGCTCGCGCAGCGTCCGCAGCGCGGCCCGCTGCCGGGTGTGGACGGCCTGTCCGGCGGTGACCAGGAGGGCGCCCTGCGCGGGCACGCTCTCCCAGGCGAGGGCCCGGTCGAACGACACGGTGACCGGCCCGCCCGGCGCGGGCGCGGGCAGCACCCGGCCGCGCTGTCCCGGTTCCCCGACGACGGCCACGAAGGCGCCCTCGTCGGGCCTGCGGTCGCCCACCAGCCGGAAGGCGTAGACCGCCCGGGTGCCGTGGCGCCGCTCGCCCGTGGCCGAGACGCTCCGGTAGGGGAACTCCTCCACCGCGTCGGCCCGCGCGAGCGCGAGGTCCTCGCCTGCGTCGACGAGCCGCTCGACGCCGGCCAGGAAGGCGCTGTGCCGGTCCGTCAGCGCCGGCCGGTACGCGCGTGCGGCCCGCTCGTCGACCAACCGCTGCCACGCGGCCGCCAGCAGGTCCCAGTGCGCCCGGCTGCCGCGGGGTACCTCCCCGCGCAGATGACAGGACTGCCAGCGCACGGGCCGTACCAGCAGACAGCCCTCGGCGACTTCATGGTGGCGTTCGAGGCCGAGCGGCCGGACGGAGCGCACCTCGTAGGCGTTGCGCCGACGCCGGTCCAGACACAACCGGGCCACGTAGTCGCGGCCGTGGACGAGCAGACACCGGTCGCCCACCCTGCCCCACCGGTCCTCGACGGTCGTCGGCACCGCGCCCCGGCGGCCGAGGTCCGCGGCGAGGTCGTGGACGTCCTTCGGCAGCGGTCCGGGCGAGCCCGGCGACCCGGACGTCCCCCGCTGTGCCCGCAGTGCGGCCAGCTCCCGCTCCAGCGACGAGCGGGCGAACAGGACGAGCGGGTCCGGCAGTTCGACGGTACGGCGGTGCATCTAGGCGTCTCCGAGCAGGTCCTCGCGCGCCCGCCGGAACGCGTCGCCCGTCTCCCGCGCGGTCGGGCGCTCGCCCGGGGACTGCGCCAACGCGGCGCCCATCGCCCGCTCCAGGCTGTCGGGGACGGTCCCGAGGCGGGAGCGCAACGGCCCGGGCGCACGCGGCTCCGGAGGGTGGCCGACGGCCAACGCGTAGGTCAGGGCGGCCAGTTGGTACACGTCGGTGGGCGGCCCGATGCGGCCCGGCGGATGTCCGAGCCACTGTTCGGGGGCCCGGTAGGGAGGCGGTCCCTCCCCCGGGCGCGGGTCGCCCCCCGCGAGTCCCAGGTCGCGCAGCACCAGCCGGCCGTCGTCGCGTTCGATGATTCCGTCGGGGGTGAGACTGCGGTGGGCGGTGCCCGAGCGGTGCAGGACGCCGAGGACGTCGTAGAGCCCGGCCACCCGGTGGAGCAGGTCGACGAGTTCCGTCCGGTCGAGCGGGGTACGGCGGTTCGTGGCCCACGCGGTGTGCAGCGTCGGGCAGGGGGCGCCGCCGCGGGAGACCGGCCAGGGCACGGCGAGGACGGCTCGGTGGTTGCCGATCGTCTCGTGCCACCCCCGCGCGGGCAGGCCCGCGGAGCGCCGGTGGAGCCGGCCCAGGAGATCGTGTTCCCGGCGGAGCGCGGCGAGCGCCCCGAGGGCGTCCTGGGTGGCGAAACACACCTCGCTCTGCCGCAGCCAGACAAACGGGGAGTCGGCCGCGCCCCCCGGGGGCCGCAGCCGCCGCGCGACCGCCGCACGCTCGATGAGGGAGCGGTCCGCGCTGTACCGCTCGGTGTTCAGCTCGTCGTGCAGCAGGTAGTGGTACGCGGGGGTCGGGAACTCCTGCCCGCCCGCCCAGACCGCGGGCACCTCCGGCGCCGCCTGCGTCTCGGGCGCCGGCGTCTCGCTGCGGTACGTCACGATCCGCTGCGCCGGCAGCACGGGCGGGGGAGGTTCCGTGCCGGGCCCGTCCGCGTGCCGCAGCTCGCGGACGACGGAGAAGGCGAGCGCGGCGGCGTTGCGGGCGGCCACGGCCTGCCAGTCCTCACGGTCGCTGCGCGCCTTGTCGCCGTCCGCCCGGTCGCTGATTCCGCGGACGACGAGCGTGCGCAGACCGTCGTTGAGGTGACCCGCGTGGGCCACGCCCGCGCCCTCCGTCTCGACGGCGACGGCGTCCTGGTAGTGCCGGTCGAGGCGTTGCCGCACCGGGGAGTTCACCGCGTCGACGACCACCTCTCCGGCGGCGATGGGCTTGAAGTGCACGGCCGCGGGCCGGCCGGCGCTGGTCGGAGGCAGCGGCCGCGCCCATGTCCCGCAGACGTCGACCAGCCTGGCCAGCTGCACCAGTTCGTGGTGGGCGGGCCAGGACTCGGGCCGGGCGGCGAACCCGTCGGGGGTCTCCTTGCCGCCGTGGTATGCGTACACCTTCGTCGCCACGACGACGTCGCCGAGGGCGAGTTCGCTCTTGAGGCCGCCGGCGACGCCCACCAGGAACAGCGCGTACGGGTCGACCGCGGTGACGATCCGTTCCGTGAGGGCGGCCGCGTTGGCGTTGCGCTCGCCGAGCTGCGCCAGCACGACCTTCCACGGCGTCCCGTCGAGCCAGCCCTCCTCGGTCACCGTCCCCTGGAGGGTCGGCCCTCTGCGCACCGAGACCAGTCCGGCCCGAACGGCCTTGTATTCCACGGGAAGCGCGGTGACCACCGCGACCGTCCGCACGTTTTCCCGCATACCGCTCACCGATTCCCCCCGCCGCCGCGCCCACCGCCGAGCGGAACCTACTCCCCGGGACTTCCCTTTCCGCGTCTTGTCGGGAATTGCCCTCCGAGGGAAAGAAAAAGAAAGGAAACGAAAACCGCGGGGCCGCTTCACCCGCACATACGCACACCGGTCGACCGCCCGTGCGAGGCGGACCCGTCCGTGCGGCCCCGCGACGACCCGGCACGGCGCCGACCGGCCGCCCGACTTTGCCCGCCCTTTAAATTTTTACCCGCGCTTGAACATCGGCGCCGACCCCCGCGTATCTCCAGGCACTGGCCAGCACACCCAGTCCCACGACCAGTCGGATTCCCCGGGAGGCATCCATGTCGCGCGTCAACGGTACGGCTTTCGTCATCGCAGCTCTCGTCACCACCGTCGGCGCGCTCGCCTTCCCCGTGTGGTCGTACGCCGACCGTTCCGGGACGCCGGAGGCGAACCTCGCGGCGGGCACCGTCAGCACCCAGTGGGGTCCGCTGACCGCAGCGGACCGCGACCTGATCGTGCGGGTCCGGCTCGCCGGGCTGTGGGAGCTGCCCGCCGGCCAGCAGGCGATGGAGCGCGCTCCCAGCGAGGCGATCAAGGAGGCCGCCGACCACCTCATCGTCGGCCACACCGACCTCGACAAGCGGGTACGGATCGTCGCCGCCCAGCTCGGCGTCGAACTCCCCAACCAGCCCAACGAACAGCAGCAGGGCTGGCTGCAGGAGATGACCAACGCGACCGGCGCGGACTACGAGTACAAGTTCGCCAACCTGCTGCGCTCCGCGCACGGCAAGATCTTCCCGGCGATCGGCGCGGTCCGGAACCAGACCCGCAACACCCTCGTACGGCAGCTCGCCTCCGACGCCAACCAGACCGTGCTCGACCACATAACCGTTCTGGAGAAGACCGGCCGGGTGGACTTCGACGCCATCGCCAACGACTCGGTCGCGGGCTCGACGGCCAGCCCGTCCGGCCCGCCGGCACCGGTCCCGGGCCAGGTCGTCCCCTCGGCGCCGGCCGCGGAGGCGTCCGGGAACGTGAGCACCACGTCGCGGCCCTCGCCGGCCGAGCCGGGCACGGTCAACACGGGCCGGCCCGACCCGGTCGACTCGCAGGGCGTGCTCCAGTAGGGGATGCCTGGACCTCCCGGCCCGAACCTCAAATGTTGCTCTGAACGTCCTCGGAGCGGGGTTCGGGCCCGGGGACCGGGGCCATACCTCCGTCACACCGCGCACGGGAGGGAGACGACCATGGAGCGACTGGGCACGGGCATCGGATGGCGGCCGGAGATCGCGGACGCCGTGGAGGCCATGCCGGGCATCGACTGGGTCGAGGTCGTGGCCGAGAACGTCTGCCCCGGCCACCTGCCGGAGTCCCTGGAGCGGCTGCGGGCCCGCGGCGTCACGGTGGTGCCGCACGGTGTCTCGCTCGGCCTCGGCGGGGCGGAGCGGCCCGACCCGGAGCGGCTGCGCGCGCTGGCCGAGCGGGCCGAGGCGCTCGGGTCGCCGCTGGTCACCGAGCACATCGCGTTCGTCCGGGCGGGCGGCACACTCACCGCCTCACCGCACCTGGAGGCCGGACACCTGCTGCCGGTCCCGCGCACCCGGGACGCGCTCGCCGTCCTGTGCGAGAACATCCGGATCGCGCAGGACGCGCTGCCGGTGCCGCTCGCCGTCGAGAACATCGCCGCACTGATCTCCTGGCCCGGCGAGGAGCTGACCGAGGGGCAATTCCTCTACGAACTCGCCGAGCGCACGGGCGTACGGCTGCTGATCGACGTGGCCAACCTGCACACCAACCACGTCAACCGCGGCGAGGACCCGGCCGAGGCGCTCGGCGAACTCCCCCTGGAGGCCATCGCCTACGTCCATGTCGCGGGCGGATTCGTCCGCGACGGTGTCTGGCACGACAGCCACGCCCACCCGGTCCCGCGTCCCGTCCTCGACATCCTCACCGACCTCGCGTCCCGGGTGTCCCCGCCGGGGGTGCTGCTGGAGCGCGACGAGAACTTCCCCGAACCGGCCGAGCTGGAAGGGGAGTTGAGGCAGATCCGGGAGGCGGTGGAGAAGGGGGGTGCGAGTCGGCGGGCGGTGACCGTCGCGAGGGCCTCCGGCGCCGCACCCGAAAGCACCGCGACCGAAAGCGCACGGCAGCGGCTCGCGTTGGCGCAGACCGCCCTGCTCTCCGCCCTCGTCGCCGGAACCCCCGTACCCGAGGGGTTCGACCGGGTGCGCATGGGCGTGCAGGCGCGGGCTCTTGCCGGGAAGCGGGCGGACGTGGTGGCGAAGGTGGCGCCCGAACTGCCCCTGATTCTCGGCCCTTTGTACCGTGGCGCCTTCCTTGCGTACGCCCAGAGCCGGCCGATGACGTCCGGCTACCGGCGCGACGCCCTGACCTTCGCCGAACACCTGCTGCTGGAGGGGCGGTTGGCGGACGCCGGGACGCGGCGGGAGATCCGTGCGTGGTGGCTGGAGCGGTCGGGACCGGTGCCGCGCTCCCGGCGGCCGGCCGTGCGGCTGGCCCGGGCCACCCGGAAGGTGCTGCTGCGGCGTTGAACGTGGTGGCGCGGGCCCGGGCAAAGACCTCCACATCGCTCTCCCCGCGTTCACCCTGGTTCGGCACTCCGCACAGACCCCGCAGTAACATGCCAGTGCCGCACCCGAAACGCACTGGCGTGCGGTGTCTGAGCAGGAGGCACCATGCCACGTCGAAAGCCCGTCAGGGGCCGGGGCATCTTCACCGGCACCGGGATCATCATCACCGGGCTGCTCGCGACCCTCGTGGCGCTGATCTTCCCCCTCTGGTCGTACTCCGACCGCTCGGACACGGGGCTGTCCGTGCTCAACGCCGGGACGGTGACGACGCCTTACGGCCCGCTCTCCGCCCTGGACCGGGACTTCATCACGAAGGTCCGGCTGGCCGGGCTGTGGGAACTGCCCGCCGGTCAGCAGGCCGAGCAGAAGGGCACCACCCAGGCCGTACGGACGGCGGGGCGGCACCTCGTCGAGGGGCACACGTTCCTGGACCAGCGGGTGCGTCAGGTGGCGGCGCAGCTCGGGGTCGCGCTGCCCAACGAGCCCAACGACCAGCAGAAGCAGTGGCTCGCCGTCCTGGACCAGGCCCAAGGCGTGGACTACGACCGGCAGTTCGCCAACATCCTGCGCCTCGCGCACGGCCGGGTGTTCTCCGTCGTCGCGCAGGTCCGCGCGAGCACCCAGAACTCGCTGGTGCGGGCGCTCGCCGACGACGCCAACACGACCGTGCTGGACCACATCAAGATCCTGGAGGCCACCGGCTACGTCGACTTCGCCGCGCTGGCCCAGGACATGGCCTCCGGCAGCACCCCGTCGGCCGCCAACTCCCCCGGCCCGACGGCCGATCCGGGCCAGGTGGTGCCGGTCACGCCGTCGCCCGCCTCGACGTACTGGCTCCCGCCGGCCGCCTCCAGTCCGCCCACGGCCCAGCCGTAGGTCACTTCAGGACAAACGGAACGTCACGCGCCGACAACACTCCGTCCGGATCGTGAACAGCCCATGGCGCCCGCCCGCGCCTTTGGCATAGAAACGCGGCATGTTCTGGGTTCTTCTCCTGCTGCTGGCCTGGGCCGCCGCCGGCACCGCGTGTACGCGGCTGTGCCTGGCCGCCGTACACGCGGCGGCCTCGGAGGCGGACGCCCGGGCACACGATCTGACGCTGTACGAGGCCGCCTTCCTGTCCGGCGGTCCCCGGCGGGTCGCCGACCTCACGCTCGTCTCCATGGCCCGCCAGCACCGGCTGCTGCTGGCCCACACCGGCTGGGCGACCGTCGTCGACCCCCGGGGACGGGACGAGATGGAGCGCTCGGTGATCGGCGCCATCGGCCCCGAGGGCCAGTCCCGGATCGCCCCGGTGCGGGCGGACGCGGCCGCGGCGGACGCGGTGCGCAGCCTCGCCGACCGGCTCGTCGACGCCGGGCTCGCCGTGCCCGACGGGGCCCGGTCCGGTATCACGGCGGCGGTCCGCCGGGTGCGGCTCGCCGTGGTGGCCGTGCTCGCCCTGGGCACGGTCGCGCTGCTGCTGCCCGCCCCGCCGGACATGCCCCGGCACCTGGTCGCCCTCTGGTTCGGGCTGCCGCTCGCGCTGACCCTGAGCGTCCTGGCGGTCGCGCGGATGGAGATCAACCCGTACTCCCGCTGGGCCTCCCCCGCGGGGCAGCGGCTGCTGGGCGCCCTGGCCCGGCGCACCGGCGGCACGGACGAGCGGACGTACCTCACCTGGGTCGCCGTACGCGGTATCAGCGCGGTCGGCGAACCGGATCTGCGAGCGGCCTTCGCCCACGGCCAGCCGCACCGCGAATCGGCCTGGCGCGGCTGAGCGCGAGCGGGCACGGCCGGGGCGCACGGAAGCATTGGCCCCGACACCGGCCGTGCGGTGCTTGCCTTCGCCGACCCCCGAACGAAACATCCCTTTTGTCGCTGCCGCGCACCGAAGGGATACGCGATGAGAGCTCCCGCCCTCTACACGGCCGCCGGGTCCTTGCTCCTGACCACGCTCGCCGCCGCCCCCGCCTCAGGTGTCCCGGCCGTACCGGGCGCACCGTTCGCGGCCGAGCTGCACGGCACGGCCGTCGCCGCGGCGCGCGCGGCGGCGGCCGGGATCGACTTCGGCGCGTGCCCGGAGGTGGAGGAACTGCCGAGCACCGTGGAGTGCGGCACGGTCTCCGTCCCGCTCGACTACGCCCGTCCCGACGGCAAGCGGATCCGGCTGACCGTCAGCCGCGTGCGGGCCACGCAGAAGGACCCGCACAACAGCAAGCGCCGGGTGCCGCGGCAGGGCGCCCTGGTCTACAACCCGGGCGGACCGGGCGCCTCCGGCATGTACTTCCCGCTGATCGGCGCGCTCCCCTCGTGGAAGCGGCTCGCGGCGGCCTACGACCTCGTCGGCTACGCCCCGCGCGGGGTGGGCCGCTCGGCGCCGCTGTCCTGCAAGGACCCGAAGCAGTTCTTCAGCGCGCCCTCGCAGGCGCCGACGCACCCCTCGGAGTCGTACAAGAAGGAGCGCGTCGCGCAGGCGAAGGCGTACGCGCGCGGGTGCGCCCGGCGCACGGGCAGCGCGCTGCGGTACTACACCTCGCTGGCCAACGCCCGTGACCTGGACGTCCTGCGGGCCGCGCTGGGCGAGCCGAGGCTGACGTTCATGGGGGCGTCGTACGGCACCTACTTCGGCGCGCTGTACGCGACCCTCTTCCCCTCGCACGTGCGGCGGATGGTGTTCGACTCGGCGGTGAACCCGGATCCCGAGCAGATCTGGTACCGCAACAACCTCGACCAGTCGGCCGCGTTCGAGGGGCGCTGGACGGACCTCCGGGAGTGGATCGCCCGGCACGACGACGTGTACGGGCTCGGGGACACGGCCGAGGAGGTGCTGCGCAGTTACGAGCGGGCCGCGGCGCGGCTGGCGGCGGAACCGGCCGGCGGGAAGGTCGGGCCGGGGCAGCTCCAGGGGGCCTTCCTCCAGGCCGGGTACTACGACGACTACTGGCCGCACCGGGCCGAGGCACTGTCGGCGTACCTCAAGGGCGACCCCAAACCGCTGATCCAGCAGGCGGGGCCGCATCCGGAGGCGGCGAAGGAGGCGGAGAACGCGGCGGCGGTGTACACGGCCGTGGAGTGCAACGACGCGTCCTGGCCGACCGAGTGGGCCGTGTGGGACCGGGACAACACACGGCTGGCGCGGGTGGCGCCCTTCGAGACCTGGGACAACGTCTGGACGAACCTGCCCTGTGCGTACTGGCTCGCGCCGCGTCAGCAGGTGCTCGATGTGCGGACCGGGCCCGGGGAGGTGCCGCCGACGCTGATCCTCGCGGCCGAGCGGGATGCGGCGACGCCGTATGAGGGGGCGCTGAAGCTGCACCGACGGCTGTCGGGGTCGGTGCTGGTGACCGAGCGGGACTCGGGGACACATGGAGTTGCCGGGGGCTCCAACCGGTGCGTCAACTCGTATGTCGATGCGTATCTGTTGGAGGGGCGGCTTCCGGTGCGGCGAGCTTCGTGTGCGCCGCATCCGGAGCCGAGACCACGGGTTGCGCGATGAGTGCCGGGTGCGGGTTGTCTGTGGCTGGTCGCGCAGTTCCCCGCGCCCCTAAAGGGCGTTACGCCAGCCCGGCGATCAGATCTGCTACCGACTTCCTGCGGCCCGTGTAGAACGGGACCTCCTCGCGGACGTGCATGCGGGCCTCCGACGCGCGCAGGTGGCGCATGAGGTCGACGATGCGGTACAGCTCGTCCGCCTCGAAGGCGAGGATCCACTCGTAGTCGCCGAGGGAGAAGGAGGCGACCGTGTTGGCGCGTACGTCGGGGTAGCCGCGGGCCATCTTGCCGTGGTCGGCGAGCATGCGGCGGCGGTCCTCGTCGGGCAGGAGGTACCAGTCGTAGGAGCGCACGAAGGGGTACACGCTGACGTAGTCGCGGGGGTTCTCGTCCGCGAGGAACGCCGGGATGTGCGAGCGGTTGAACTCGGCGGGCCGGTGCAGCGCCATGTTCGACCAGACCGGCTCCAGCGCGCGCCCCAGCCTGGTGCGGCGGAAGAGGTTGTACGCCTCCTGCAGCTGGTCGCTGGTCTCGGCGTGCCACCAGATCATGACGTCGGCGTCGGCGCGCAGCCCGGACACGTCGTAGGTGCCGCGGATCGTGACGTCCTTGGCGGCGAGCTGGTCGAACAGCTCCTGGACCTCGTCGGCGTAACCGCTGCGGTCCTCCGGCAGCACGTCCTTCAGCTTGAAGACGGACCAGAGCGTGTAGCGGATGACCTCGTTGAGGTCCTTGGCCAGCTTGCCCTTGTTCGGGACCCGGCCGGACTCGGGGGTGGGGGCGTCGTTGCTCATGGCTCTCATTCTCCCGCTCCGCCGTGCAGGCTCTGCACCGGGTTCGCCGTCAGCTCCTGTACGGCGGTCAGGTCGCCGTCGATCTGGTCCACCGCGGCATACGCGCTCGCGATGCAGGCCGGGATGCCGACGCCGTCGTACTGCGCGCCGCACACCGCGAGGCCGGGGAGCTTCGCCACGTGCTCGCGGACGCGGGCCACGCGCGCGTGGTGGCCGACGGGGTACTGGGGCAGGCCGTCGGTCCAGCGGGTGACGCGGGTCTCCACGGGGGTGGCGTCGAGGCCGGTGGCCGCCTTCAGGTCCGCGCGGGAGACGTCCACGAGGCCGGCGTCGTCGCGCTCCAGGATCTCCGTCTCGCCGTGGCGGCCGACGGAGGTGCGCAGGACGAGGAGGCCGGGGTTCTCGTCGGCGACCCAGCCCCACTTGCGGGAGGAGAACGTCGACGCCTTGATGGTGCGGCCGTCGACGGGCGGGACCAGGAAGCCGCTGCCCTCGGGGAGTGTGGCCTCGGAGCGGCGGTAGGCGAGGGTGACCAGGGCCATCGAGGCGTACTCGACCGTGTCCAGCTCGGCGGCCGCCTCGGGGGTCTCGGCGCGCAGGAGGTCCGCGGCTGCCGGGGCGGGGGTCGCGACGATCACGGCGTCCGCGTGCAGCAGACGGTCCCCGGTGACGACCCGCCAGCCTCCATTGACTTCGCGGCGCAGCTCGGTGACCGGTGCCCCGGTGACGATCTCGCCGCCGCGCGCGCGGACGGAGTCGGCGACGGCGAGCGGGAGGGTGCCGATGCCGCCGGCGATGCCCATGAACACCGGGCCGGTCTGCTGGTTGGCGGCCATCCTGGCCTGGATCTCGCGGACGCCCTCGGTCAGCGAGGTGTGGGTCCTCGCGACCTGGAAGAGCTGCGGGACGGCCGAGCGCATCGAGATGCGGTAGGCGTCGCCCGCGTACACCCCGCCGAGCAGCGGCTCGATGAGGCGGTCGACGACCTCGCGGCCCAGGCGCTCCGCCACGTACTCCCCGACCGCCACGTCGTCGCCGACCTCCGTGCGCGGCAGGTCGGCGTCCCGCTCGATGCGGGCCAGCCCCTCGTCGGAGAGCACGCCCGCGAGGGCGTCCGCGGTGCCGGGGACGCCCATGACATGGCCCTTGGGCATGGGGCGCAGGGCGCCGCGGGTCCAGATCGAGGCGGTCGCGGTGGCGGGCGGCTGGAGCCGGTCGGCGAGGCCCACCTCGCGGGCCAGGGCCACCGCTTCCGGTCGGCGCGCGAGCATCGACTCGGCGCCGAGGTCCACGCGCGCGCCCGCGATCTCGCCGGGCAGCAGCTTGCCGCCCACCCGGTCCGTTGCCTCCAGGACCGTGACGCGCGCGCCGCGCTGCACCAGTCGGTGGGCCGCGGCGAGGCCCGCGATGCCGCCACCGATGACGACGACCTGTGATCCGCTCATGTCCCCAGCCTCTCAGACCCCACTGACACTCCCCCGGCGGCCCGGTGTCCTTCACGAGTCCTGACCGTGACCGCATCGGAACCGCCGCGGTCCAACGTTCGGACCCGGAGCGGCGTCGAAGGAACGTCAGTCGTCTCGACCCTCGGGGGGTACGCCCACATGCAGGCACAACGATCACGACGTCCCCGTCGTTCCGCACGGTCCGTCCAGGCCCTCGCCGGGCTGCTCCTGGCGGCGGCCCTGGCGCTGACCGGGTGCAGCGGAGCCGGCGACAGCGACTCGGGCGGCAGCGCCCTGTCCGACGACAAGGCCGCGCAGAGCGAGGCCCGGGCCGGTGCCGGGGCCGCCGACACCGAGGCGGGCGGCAAGCAGGCCTCCCAGGCGCCCGCTCCCACCGTGAACCACATCATCCGCACCGCCTCGCTGACCGTGCAGGTCAAGGACGTGCCGAAGGCGCTGGACGCGGCCCGCACCACCACCGAGACCGCGGGCGGGTTCGTCGGCAAGGAGACCACCTCCCGGGACGAGGAGGGCCACGAGCAGACGGAGGTCGTGCTGCGGGTGCCCGTCGAGAAGTACGACGAGGTCCTCGCCGCCCTGGAGGGCTCGGGCAAGCTGCTGGAGCGGACCGCGAACGCGCAGGACGTCACCGACCAGGTGGTCGACGTGGAGTCCCGGATCGCCACCCAGCGGGCGAGCGTGGCGCGGATCCGCGAGCTGATGGACAAGGCCACGAAGCTGAGCGACGTGGTGACGCTGGAGGGCGAACTGAGCACCCGCCAGGCCGACCTGGAGTCGCTCCTGGCCCGTCAGGCGTCCCTGAAGGACCGCACGACCCTGGCGACCATCACCCTGTCGCTGTCCGAGACCCCGGTGCAGGCCGCCGAGGACGAGGACCCGGGTGTCGTGGACGCGCTGGCGGGCGGCTGGGACGCCTTCGTGACCATGCTGCGCTGGGTCGTGGTGGCGCTGGCCGCGGTGCTGCCGTTCCTGGCGGGTCTCGCGCTGATCGTGCTGGTGTGGGTGAAGGTCGTCCGGCCGCGGCTGCCGCGGCGGCCCGCGACCGTCTCGACCGCCCTGGGACCGCTGCCGGTGGCCCGGCCGGCCCCGGAGTCGCAGCGCGGCCGGGAGCCCGGCGAGCAGGACTGAAATGCCGGGCTCTCGTAGCGTGTTCGCATGAGCATGAGCCGTGCGAGGGGTACGAGAGAACGTCTGGTCGTGATCGGCGGCGACGCCGCGGGGATGTCCGCGGCGTCGCAGGCACGCCGGCTGAAGGGCCCGGACGAGCTGGAGATCGTGGCGTTCGAGCGGGGGCACTTCACCTCGTTCTCGGCGTGCGGCATCCCGTACTGGGTGGGCGGTGACGTCACCGAGCGGGACGACCTGATCGCCCGTACGCCCGAGGAGCACCGCGCGCGGGACATCGATCTGCGGATGCGGACCGAGGTCACGGAGATCGACGTGGCGGGCGGCCGGGTACGCGCGCGTGACGTCGATTCGGGAGCCGAGTCCTGGACGTCGTACGACAAACTCGTGATCGCGACCGGCGCCCGGCCGATCCGCCCGGACATGCCGGGCGCGGACGCCCCCGGTGTGCACGGCGTGCAGTCCCTGGACGACGGCCAGGCCCTCCTCGACACACTGGCACACACGCGTGGCCGTCAGGCGGTGGTGGTCGGGGCCGGGTACATCGGCGTGGAGATGGCCGAGGCGCTCATCAACCGCGGCTACAGGGTCACGGTCGTCAACCGCGGCAAGGAGCCCATGTCGACGCTCGACCCGGACATGGGCCGGCTGGTGCACGAGGCGATGGAGGGCCTGGGCATCACCATGGTCGACGACACCGAGGTCACCAAGGTGCTCACCGGGGAGGACGGGCGGGTGCGGGCGATCGCCACGGAGGACGCCGAGTACCCGGCGGACGTGGTGGTGCTGGGCATCGGCGTACGCCCGGAGACGGCGCTCGCGAAGGCGGCAGGACTCCCCTTGGGCCGCTACGGCGGCCTCCTGACCGACCTCGCGATGCGGGTCCGTGGCCACGAGAACATCTGGGCTGGCGGAGACTGCGTCGAGGTGCTCGACCTGGTCTCCGGTCAGGAGCGGCACATCCCGCTCGGAACGCACGCCAACAAGCACGGGCAGGTCATCGGCAGCAATGTCGGCGGCGGTTACGCGACCTTCCCCGGTGTCGTCGGCACGGCGGTGAGCAAGGTGTGCGACCTGGAGATCGCCCGCACCGGCCTCCGCGAGAAGGACGCCCGCCGCGTCGGCCTCCAGTTCGAAACGGTCACCATCGAGTCCACCAGCCGCGCCGGCTACTACCCCGGCGCCTCCCCCATGACGGTCAAGATGCTCGCCGAGCGCCGCACAGGACGACTGCTCGGCGTCCAGATCGTCGGCAGGGAGGGCGCGGGCAAGAGGGTCGACATCGCGGCGGTGGCCCTCACGGCAGGCATGACGGTGGAACAGATGACAGCCCTGGACCTGGGCTACGCACCGCCGTTCAGCCCGGTCTGGGACCCGGTGCTGGTCGCGGCGCGCAAGGCGACCGCGAAGGTGCGGGCCTCCTGAGGGTCACGCCGATCCGTTGATCCTCTCGATCGCCTGACGAGCCTGCTCCGCCGGAGGCCGTGCCGGCAACGACGACACGGACGCGCTCGGCATCGCGGCGGCAGCCGGCTGCTCTCCCGCCGGCTTCGCATGCGCTGCCGGCCTCGTCGACCTCAGTCGATTGCTCACCGCTTCGTCGAGCGTCACCGGCCGCTGCATCTGCGCCGCCAGTCGCCCGGCCTCCTGACCGAGCCTGGCCACGTCCTCCCAGGGGAGCCGCAGCACAAGGGAGAGTTCGGCCTCGCCGTCGGGGAGCGCTTGCATCGGAGGAGTGATCCGGTCGTTCATCGCCTGTTTCCTCACGTAGTCCCCGCGACCCGCCTTCCCCGTGCCGCGGGCGGTTGACGAGTCATACGCACGCGCGCGTGCCCGCGTTCACCCGAATACGCGGCACCGATTCGCCACGCGCATCGGGGGCAGTACTTCTGTGTGGTCATCCCCGTCCATGACGTGAACCCGGTGCGTCGCACCCCTTGGGTCACCTACGCGCTCATCGCCGCGAACGTCCTCGTGTTCCTGTACACGCCCGGCCTGGCCGGCTCCGTGGCGGGCGACAGCAGCCTGTCCCAGCTGTGCCATCTCCAGGCGTTCCTGGACCACTACGCGGCCGTCCCGCAGGAGCTGATCCACCACCAGATGCCACGCGTGGTGCCGACGGGCGACGTCGGGCTGAGCGCGTCGGGGCATCAGGGCTGTGTGGTGGGCCCACCGGGCTACGACAAGTCCCCGGCTCTGTCCGTCCTCACCGCGATGTTCCTGCACGGCGGCTGGCTGCACCTGCTGGGCAACATGCTGTTCCTGCTGATCTTCGGCAACAACGTCGAGGACCGCATGGGCCATGTGCGCTTCACGCTGTTCTACGTCGTCTGCGGCTACGCGGCGTCGTACGGCTTCGCGCTCCTGAACGCCGACTCCTCCGACCCGCTGATCGGTGCGTCGGGCGCGATCGCCGGGGTGCTGGGCGCCTACCTGGTGCTGTATCCGAAGGCCAGGGTGTGGGTGCTCGTGCCGTTCCTGGTCTTCCTGCCGCTCCGGCTGCCCGCCTGGCTGGTGCTGGGCTTCTGGTTCGTGCTCCAGGCGTTCTACTCGTCCGGCGAGGGCGTCTCCGCCGCGGGCACGGTGGCGTACGCGGCACACGTCGTCGGGTTCCTCGTCGGCATGGTGCTCGCCTGGCCCCTCAAGGCGGGCACGCCCCCGCCGCCGGAACCGCGCGGCCTGCTCTTCGGCAGGAGGGCGCGGCCCCGGCACACGTGGTGAGCGCCTATCGGGCGGTAAGGGTGTGGACGTGGTCGACGAGGCGGGTCAGGGTGTCCGGGTCGGTGGACGGCATGACGCCGTGGCCGAGGTTGAAGACGTGGCCCTCCAGGTCCTTCGCCGACTCCAGGACCTCGCGGGTCTTGGCCTCGACGGCCTGGGTGGGGGCGAACAGGATCGTCGGGTCGAGGTTGCCCTGCAGCGCCTTGCCGGGGCCGACCCGGCGGGCGGCCTCGTCGAGCGGGACGCGCCAGTCGACGCCGACGACGTCCGCTCCGGCCTCGCCCATCAGGCCGAGCAGCTCACCGGTGCCGACACCGAAGTGGATGCGCGGGACGCCGTACGCCTCGACGGCCTGGAAGACCTTCGCCGAGGCGGGCATGACGGAGCGGCGGTAGTCGAGGGGGGAGAGCGCCCCGGCCCACGAGTCGAAGAGCTGGACCGCGGAGGCGCCCGCCTCGATCTGGACCTTGAGGAAGGCGGACGTGATGTCCGCGAGGCGGTCCAGGAGGTCGGCCCACAGCTCGGGGTCGCCGTACATCATCGCCTTGGCGTTCTCGTACGTGCGCGACGGGCCGCCCTCGACGAGGTAACTCGCGAGGGTGAAAGGCGCGCCCGCGAAGCCGATCAGCGGGGTGCTGCCGAGTTCGCCGGTGAGCAGGCCGATGGCCTCGGTGACGTAGGAGACGTCCTCGGGGGTCAGGTCGCGCAGCTGGGCGAGGTCCGCGCGGGTGCGGATCGGCTTCTCGACGACCGGGCCGACGCCCGGCTTGATGTCGAGGTCGACGCCGATGGCCTTGAGCGGGACGACGATGTCGCTGTAGTAGATCGCCGCGTCCACGTGGTGCCGGCGGACCGGCTGGAGCGTGATCTCGGTGACCAGCTCGGGCCGGGTGCAGGACTCCAGCATCGGGATGCCCTCGCGGACCTTGCGGTACTCGGGCAGTGAGCGCCCGGCCTGCCGCATGAACCAGACGGGCGTGTGCGGGACCGGCTCACGACGGCAGGCCTTGAGGAAGGCGGAGTCGTACGTGGCGGGGGGCGGCGTCGTGTGTGCACTCACGACGGCAAGTCTCGCACGGGCCCCGGCCCACGACCGAAGCCCCCCTACCGGGTGTCTACGCCCGCGCCGGGCCCCCGCGCCCCTTAACCTTCCCGCATGGCTGCGGCGCAAGAACGACTGTCGGAAGGCACGGGCGGAATGGACGACAAGGAGGGCGACCGGCATACGGGCAGTGCGGCTCCGCCCGTGTTCCAGGCCGCGGTCCAGGCGCTGCGCGGTACCCGGCTGCGACCGCAGATCGAGATCGAGCCCACGCGCGCGCCGCAGCGGCTCGCCCCGTACGCGTACGCGCTGGAGGCGACGGTCGTCGACGGCGACCAGGACCTGGCCGACGGCCGTCTGGTGCTGCTGCACGACCCGGACGGGCACGACGCCTGGCGGGGCTCCTTCCGGCTCGTCACCCTGGTGCGGGCGGAACTGGAGCCGGAGATGGCGGCCGACCCGCTGCTGCCCGAGGTGTGCTGGTCCTGGCTGACCGGGGCGCTCGGGGCGCGCGGACTGTCGTACGGCGAACCGAGCGGGACCGTGACGCGCGCGAGTTCGCACTACTTCGGCGGGCTGTGCGAGCGTCCCGCGGCCTCGCAGATCGAGATCCGCGCCTCCTGGACGCCGCGCGAGGGCCTCGGCGGGGTGCCGGACACCGGGGCGCACCTGGCGTCCTGGTGCGATCTGCTGGCCCAGGTCGCGGGTCTGCCGCCGGCCGGTCCGGGTGACGCCTCGGTGGTGACGTTGCCACAGCGGCGGGACCCGCAGGCGCGCTGACCACCGTTTCGGCGGCATCAATTTGTCGATACGGCCACTTTCGGTCAGGAGTGACTCCTCGAACGAACCGATTCACTCACCGAACGATCGACCGTACGTCCGAATTGCACTAATTGTTACTCACTAGATCGTGATCATTCTCTAAAGGACGCCGGGCTCGCTGCCGAAGACGACTGTGACCTCACAGCCGTCCCCCACCCCAGGAGGCCTGGTGTCCGTTCTCCTCGAGCAGCCCGCAAGCCTGGTCGCCTACCGCCCCAACAAGCCGACCGCCATGGTGGTCGTGGCCGACCCCCGCGTCCGCTCCACCGTCACCCGTCACCTCTGGGCGCTCGGTGTGCGCGACGTCATCGAGGCCTCGTCCGTCGCGGAGGCCCGTCCCCGTGTCGCCAATCCCCGCGACATCTGCGTCGCCGACGTCCACCTCCCCGACGGCTCCGGCCTCACCCTCCTGTCCGAGACCCGCGCCGCGGGCTGGCCCAACGGCCTCGCCCTCTCCGCCGCCGACGACATCGGCGCCGTGCGCAACGCCCTCGCGGGCGGCGTCAAGGGCTACGTCGTCACCGGGACCCGCACCAACCTCGGGCTCCCCACCCGGCCGGGCGCCGCACCCATCGGCGCCGCCGCGGCCCGGATGCACCGCCGCCCCCCGGGTTCCCCGAGCCACCCGGGCGGCTACCGCGAACTGTCCGGCCGCGAGGTCGAGGTGCTCCGCCTGGTCGCCGAAGGCCAGTCGAACAAGGCCATCGGCGTCTCGATGGGCCTGTCCGCGCTGACCGTCAAGAGCCACCTCGCCCGTATCGCCCGCAAGCTCGGCACGGGCGACCGCGCCGGCATGGTGGCGGTGGCCCTGCGGACCGGCATCATCCACTGACACACCCCTGGAGGCGGTCCCGCCGCTTCGTTCACACACGTGAACCAGAGCTGTCACCTGGCTGACTGGTTTACGACCCTCAGGCGCCTGCCGAATGTCCATCGTCCAGCTGCCGTCCGGCTGCTTGCTGTACGAGTGGTGCAGGAGCGGCTCGCGGGAGAAATGGTCCGGGACCATGC
>NZ_JBEYVC010000135.1:0-28379 GCF_040643855.1 Streptomyces sp. NPDC047072
ACGGCACGCAGGAAGGAGGAGCAGGAGTGAGCACGTACGTGTACGGCATCACCGCCGCCTCCCACCCCGCACCGCCCGAGGGCATGGGCGGCGTCGGCGACCCGGCGCGCCCCGTGCGGGTACTGGAGGCGGGCGAGCTGTCCGCCGTCGTCAGCGACGCCCCCGAAGGCCTCCGGCCCAAGCGCCGGGACCTGCTCGCCCACCAGACCGTGCTGAGCGAGGCGGGCGCGGCCGGGGTGATCCTGCCCATGCGGTTCGGCAGCGTCGCCCCCGACGACGACACCGTCGCCTCGGTGCTCGTGGAGCGCGCCGACCACTACAAGGAACGCCTGCGGACCCTTGACGGCAAGGTCGAGTACAACGTCAAGGCGACCCACGACGAAGAGGCAGTGCTGCACCGCGTGATGTCCGAGAACCCGGAGATCCGCGCCACCACCGAGGCCAACCGGCAGGCGGGCGGCGGCAGTTACGACCAGCGGCTGAAGCTCGGCGAGATGGTCGTGGCCGCCGTGAAGGCCCGCGAGGCCGAGGACGCGGCGGATGTGCGGCACACGCTGGAGTCGGCGGCCGACGCGGTCAGCGCGGGACCCGACTCCTCCGGCTGGCTCGCCAACGTCTCCTTCCTGGTGGAGCGGGACGGCGCCGCGACCTTCCTGGCCGCGGTGGAGCAGCTCCGCAAGAGCCACCCCCACCTCGACCTGCGGGTCAACGGCCCGCTGCCGCCGTACAGCTTCGTCGACCCGGGGCCGGCCGAGCCCGCGGGCAGCGCGCTCGGCGGCGACCTCGTGGAGGAGTGAGCGGGCGTGGGCCTCATCTCGGAGGTGCTGCTGCTGCCCTTCGCACCCGTGCGGGGCAGCGCCTGGGTGATCAGACAGGTGCTGAGCGAAGCGGAGCGCCTCTACTACGACCCGGCGGCTGTCCGGGCCGAACTCGCCCGGCTCGAGGAACGGCTCGAGGCGGGCGAGATCGACGAGGAGGAGTTCGACCGGCAGGAGGACGAGCTCCTCGACCGACTGGAGATCGGCCTGCGCGGCGGCGCGGGGACCGGCTGACGGGACGAATCGATGAACCGAGTGGGACTGGGCCTCGCGGTAGGGGCCGGATACGTCCTCGGACGTACGAAGAAACTGAAGATGGCCTTCGCGGTCGGCACGCTGGTGGCCGGCAAGCGGATGCACCTGAGCCCGCGGGCGCTCGCGGACCTGGTGTCCCAGCAACTGCTGAAGAACCCGCAGTTCAAGGAGATCGGGGACCAGATGCGCGAGGACCTGCGCGGCGTCGGCAAGGCCGCCTCGGGCGCGCTGGTGGAGCGGCAGATCAACGCCCTCTCCGACCGCCTGCACGGCCGTACCGCCGAGGTCCGCGACCAGCTGGAGGGCGTGGCACCCGATGTGACGGGCCTCTTCGACGAGGAGGACGAGGCGGACGACGAGGCGGACGACGAGCGCCGCTCCCGGCGCGACGCCGACTCCGACGAGGCGGACGATGGTCAGGAGGGCGGTGAGCGGAGCGGCCGCAAGGCCCCCGCCGCGGCGAAGAAGACCGCGAGGAAGGCGCCCGCGAAGAAGACGGCCGAGAAGAAGGCGCCCGCCAAGAAGGCCCCGGCCAAGAAGGCGGCGGCGAAGAAGACCGCGGCCAAGAAGACGGCCGCGAAGAAGTCGACCGCGGCCGGGGGCGCTGCCCGCGGAGCGCGGGCCCGGCTGCCGAAGGGAGGCGGTGAGCGATGACCGAGACCCTCGGTTCCGCCCGGAACGTCACCGACAAGGCGAAGAACAACCCGCTCACCGACGTGGCGAAGAGCGAGGCCGCCGACCGGCTCAAGGCCGAGGTGCAGGAGTACCTCGCCGCGCAGGTCCAGCGGATGCTGGTCGGCGTCGGCCACAAGCTGGGCGAGACCACCGGCAAGCTCAACGACATCGCCGAGGGCAACAGCCCCGGCTTCGCCAAGCTCGCCCTCGACGGCGGCCGCAAGCTCGCCGAGGGCAAGGGGCCGCTGCGCAGCGCGGTCGAGCTCGGCTTCTCGCGCGCCAAGGACAACGTGGTCGGCGCGGTCAAGAACCTCGGCGGCGGCAAGGGCAAGCGCAAGGGCGGGGCGGGCCAGAAGCCCACGGTGATCATCGAGTTCATCGACGTGGGCGTCGATCTGCGCACGGCCTACAACCAGTGGACGCAGTACCAGGACTTCTCCACCTTCGCCAAGGGCGTCAAGAGCGCGAACCGCGCCGACGACACCCACACCGACTGGCAGATGAAGATCTTCTGGTCCAACCGCAGCTGGAAGGCGACCACCACCGAGCAGATCGCCGACGACCGGATCTCCTGGACCTCGGAGGGCGCCAAGGGCACCACCAAGGGCGTCGTCTCCTTCCACCGGCTCGCCGACAACCTCACCCGGGTCCTGCTGGTGATCGAGTACTACCCCAAGGGCCTGTTCGAGAAGACCGGCAACATCTGGCGCGCCCAGGGCCGCCGGGCCCGCCTCGACCTCAAGCACTACGCCCGCTTCATCACCCTCAAGGGAGAGGCGGAGGACGGCTGGCGCGGCGAGATCCGCGACGGCGAGGTCGTCACGAGCCACGAGGACGCGGTGGCGGAGGAGGAACAGGAGGGCGCCTACGACGAGGAGGGCGCCGAGGACGCCGAGGCGGCGGAGGGCGAGGAGCCCGAGTCCGAGGAGGAGCCCGAGTCCGGCGAGGAGCCCGAGGACGAGTACGAGGAGTACGACGAGGAGGAGCCCGAGGGCGAGCTGTCGGAGGAAGAGGAGCCCGAGGCCGAAGAGGACATGGACGCCGAGGACGCCGAAGAGGTGCCCGAGGACGAGGAGGACTACGAGTACGCCGAAGGCGGGTCCCGTCGATGAGCATGCCGAGCCGGCTCCCCGATCCCTACGGCCAGGGCAGCAGTGCCAACCTGGCCGACATCCTGGAGCGGGTGCTGGACAAGGGCATCGTCATCGCCGGCGACATCCGTATCAACCTCCTCGACATCGAACTGCTCACCATCAAGCTCCGGCTCATCGTCGCCTCGGTGGACAAGGCCAAGGAGATGGGCATCGACTGGTGGGAGGAGGATCCGGCACTGTCCTCGCGGGCCCGGCGTGACGAACTGACCCGCGAGAACGCCGAGTTGCGCGAGCGGCTGGCCCGCCTTGAGGAGCTGGCGCCCGCTCGCGCCGAGGAGGAGCGCTCATGACCGGACTACGCTACGTCTACGCCGTCTGCCGCCCCTTCGGCCCCGCCCTCCAGGCCCAGCTCACGGGCCTGGGGGGCGACCCGCCGAGACTGCTGAGCCACCACGGCCTGATCGCCGTGGTCAGCCATGTGCCGGAGCGGGACTTCGCCGAGGAAGCGCTCCGGGCCCATCTGGAGGACCTGGACTGGCTCGCCGCCACCGCCCGCGCCCACCAGTGCGTCATCGACGCGCTCACCGCCGTCACCACCCCGCTGCCGCTCCGGCTCGGCACCGTCTTCCGGGACGACAGCGGCGTACGGACGATGATCGAGGCCCGCGAGGACGACTTCCACCGCACCCTGGACCGGCTGACGGGCCGCGTGGAATGGGGCGTCAAGGTGTATGCCGAGAATGAACCCCGGGAACCGGAATCGCCGGCGCGGAAACCCGTTTCGGGCCGCGACTATCTACGGCAGCGGCGGCAGCACAGCAGGGCGAGCGAGGAAATGTGGCAGCAGGCCGAGACTTTCGCCACCCGGCTGCACGAGACCCTTTCCGCATTCGCCGAGGATTCCCGGCTGCACGCCCCGCAGAACGCCACCCTTTCCGGCGCCGCGGGCCGGAATGTACTGAACTCCGCCTATCTCGTGCCGCGCACGGAATCCGAGGAGTTCGTGGAGATGGTGGACCGGGTGAAGGACGACGCCCCCGGACTGCGGGTGGAACTCACCGGCCCCTGGGCCGCCTACTCGTTCGCGGGGCCGGAGGAGGCGAAGTGACCGTCGTCGAACGACGTGAGGTGGCCCTCGTCGACCTCCTCGACCGGCTGCTGGCCGGCGGGGTCGTCATCACGGGGGACATCACCCTGCGCATCGCGGACGTCGACCTCGTGCGCATCGACCTGAACGCGCTGATCAGCTCGGTCAACGCGCAAGTGCCGTCGCCTTTCGAGGAGTTGCTGTGACATCGCCCCGTCGCAACCGGCTGGACCTGGAGCCCGACACCGTCGAGCGCGACCTGGTCAAACTCGTGCTGACCGTCGTGGAACTGCTGCGCCAGCTCATGGAACGCCAAGCGCTGCGCCGCTTCGACGAGGGGGACCTGAGCGAGGAGCAGGAGGAGAGGATCGGCCTCACCCTCATGCTCCTCGACGATCGGATGACCGAACTGCGCGAGCGCTACGGACTGCGGCCCGAGGACCTCAATCTGGACCTCGGGCCGCTGGGACCGCTGCTTCCCCGGGACTGAATCAGGAATTCGCCCCGGACTCACCTACCACCTGTACCAACGGCCCCTGCCTCCGGCCGCGGTCGTCCCGCGCATCAGGAACCCCAGCAGCCATAGCACCAGCACGGCCAGTGCGATCCACCAGAGAATCTTCACCGCGAATCCGGCACCGAACAGAACCAGTGCCAGTAGCAGTACGAGCAGGATGGCAACCATAGTCATAACCTCCTGCAATTCGGGTTTCCAGGAATCCGCGTTTCAGACTTCCTTTCGGCACAGAATCTCTCCGTGCAGTACACAGAACCAGCCGTCCTCCTGGCGTCCCCACTCCCGCCAGGCCTCGGAGACCGCCCGCAGCCGCTCCTCGGTGGCGTGGCCGCCCGCGGTGGCCCGCTCCGCGTAGGCGGAGGCCAGCGTGCGGTCCGCCCACAGCCCGCTCCACCACGCGCGCTCCTCGGCGGTGGAGTAGGTCCAGGTGCCGGAGGTCGCGGTGATGTCCGTCAGGCCCGCCCGCAGCGCCCAGGACCTCAGCCGCCGCCCGGCGTCCGGCTCGCCGCCGTTGGCCCGGGCCACTCGCCGGTACAGGTCCAGCCAGTCGTCCATCCCCGGAGACGCCGGGTACCAGGTCATGGCCGCGTAGTCGGAGTCGCGGACCGCGATGTATCCGCCCGGCTTGGTCACCCGCCTCATCTCCCGCAGCGCCCGGACCGGGTCCCCGACGTGCTGGAGCACCTGGTGGGCGTGGACCACGCAGAAGGTGTCGTCCGGGTAGTCCAGGGCGTGCACGTCGGCGACCGCGAAGTCGACGTTGGCGAGACCGCGGGCGGCGGCCGTCTCCCGGGCCTGGTCCAGGATGCCCGGCGCGTGGTCGACGCCGGTGACCCGGCCGTCGGGAACCAGCTCGGCGAGGTCGGCGGTGATGGTGCCCGGGCCGCAGCCGATGTCCAGGATCTGCATGTGCGGCTTCAGTGAACCGAGCAGGTAGGCCGCGGAGTTGGCGGCGGTGCGCCAGGTGTGCGAGCGCAGCACCGACTCGTGGTGGCCGTGCGTGTAGACGGCGGTCTCCTGGGGTTTCACCTGAGGATTCGACACGGCAGAACCGTACGCCCGCATGTCGAATGGTGAGACCTGTGTATTGCTATGTGGACTGACGGATTGTCAGTTACCGGGCAGCGGCCGGTACACCGCGAGTCCTTCCGGCAGCTTCTCCAGCGTCACCTCGCCCGCCACCTCGGTGACCTCACCGTCGTAGGCGAGGAGCGTGCCCGGCGCGACACCGGTCAGGCGCAGCCGTCCCACCTGGACCGCGGCGTGCGCGGGGGAGCGGGTCAGCGGGCCCGCGAGGGCGGCGGCGAGCAGCCGCAGCGCGGGCCGGCGGCCGCCGTGCACCACCCGGACGTCGAAGTGGCCGTCCGCGAGGTCGGTGCGGCGGCCGGGGGCGAGGCCCATCCGGTGGTAGGTGCCGTTGCCGACGAACAGCAGCCACAACGGCCGTGCCTCGCCCCGGAATTCGGCCTCCAGCGGATGGCTGTCGGCGCGCAGGACCCGCAGCGCGGCCAGCACCCCGGCGGGCCAGCCGCCGATCTTCCCCGACCAGAGGTCCCGCTCCCGCACCAGCTCCGGGTACACGCCCAGGCTGCACCCGTTGAGGAAGACGCCTTCCTGGTCGCCGCAGACGTAGCGGCCGACGTCCACCCGCACGCCGTCGCCCTGCCGTACCGCCCGGGTCAGGTCGCGGGCGCCCTCGACGCCGAGGTCGTAGGCGAAGTGGTTGAGGGTGCCGCCGGGCAGCACCGCGAGGGGCAGGTCGTGGCGCAGGGCGACCGCGGCGGCCGTGTTGACGGTGCCGTCGCCGCCGCAGACGCCGAGCACGCGCGCGTGCGCCGCCGCCTTCTCCAGCTCGGCCGGCATGTCCTCCGGGGCGCACTCGACGATCTCCGCCAGCGGGAGCCCGTCGTGCAGGGCGTGGACCCGGTCGGCGGTGCCGGAGGCCGTGTTCGCGACGACGACCAGGCCCTCGCCGTCGGGGAGCGCGGGGAGGTCCGCGCGGGGGCGGGCCGGCGGGATCACCTGGGACCGGGTCGGCACCAGGCCCCGTACGGCGAAGGCGGCGCCCGCGCCGAGGGCCGCGCCGGCCAGCACGTCGCTGGGGAAGTGCACGCCGGTGTACACGCGGGAGAGGGCGACCGACCAGGCGACGGGGGCGACGGCCGCGCCCCAGGCCGGGGACTCCAGGGCGACGCCGGTCGCGAAGGCGGCCGCCGAGGCGGAGTGGCCGGAGGGGAACGACGTGGTGATCGGCTGGCGCTTGAGCCGGCGGACCAGGGGGACCGGGTCCAGGACCGGGCGGGGGCGGCGGACCGAGCGTTTGCCGAGGGTGTTGATGGTGGCGGAGGCGAGGGCGAGGGAGGCGATGCCGCGCGCTGCCGCTCGGCGGGAACGGGGGGTGTGGGTTGCGGCCATCGCTGCGGCTGTGGCGAACCAGAGGACGCCGTGGTTCGCGGTGCGGCTGAGGCGGGGGAGGATGCGTTCGGCTGCGGGCCAGGTGTGGGTGGCCGCGAACTCGAAGAGGCGAGTGTCCAGGGTGAGGAGGCGGTGGGGGCGGCCGGGGCGTGGGGATGTGAGGTCTACGTCGGGGCTCATGATGTGCGGGTACCCGTCATTGGGGTGCTTGTTCGATGCCGGGTGCTTCGCCGTCGTGGCTGGTCGCGCAGTTCCCCGCGCCCCTAGGTAGGTTCCGGCACCGTGAGATATGCGTTTGCCCTGGTCCTGTCGTCCCGCCGACAATGCGGCCCATGGGACATCTGGAAGCCGCGCATCTCGAGTACTACCTTCCCGACGGGAGGGCCTTGCTCGGCGATGTGTCCTTCCGGGTGGGAGAGGGAGCCGTTGTCGCTCTCGTCGGGCCCAATGGGGCCGGGAAGACCACGCTGCTGCGGTTGATCTCCGGGGAGCTGAAGCCGCACGGCGGGACCGTCGCCGTCGGTGGGGGGCTCGGGGTGATGCGGCAGTTCGTGGGGTCCGTGCGGGACGAGACGACCGTGAGGGATCTGCTGGTGTCCGTCGCGCCGCCGCGGATCCGGGAGGCCGCCGAGGCCGTGGACCGGGCCGAGCATCTCATCATGACCGTCGACGACGAGGCCGCCCAGCTGAAGTACGCGCAGGCGCTGTCCGACTGGGCCGAGGTGCGCGGGTACGAGTCCGAGACGCTGTGGGACATGTGCACGATGGCCGCGCTCGGGGTGCCGTACGACAAGGCGCAGTTCCGGCAGGTGCGCACGCTCTCCGGCGGTGAGCAGAAGCGGCTGGTGCTGGAGGCGCTGCTGCGCGGCTCCGACGAGGTGCTGCTGCTCGACGAGCCGGACAACTACCTCGACGTGCCCGGCAAGCGGTGGCTGGAGGAGCGGCTGAAGGAGACCCGCAAGACGGTCCTCTTCGTCTCCCACGACCGGGAGCTGCTCTCCCGCGCGGCCGAGAAGATCGTCTCCGTGGAGCCCTCGCCGGCCGGTGCGGACGCGTGGGTGCACGGAGGGGGATTCGCCACCTATCACGAGGCACGCCGTGAACGCTTCGCCCGCTTCGAGGAGTTGCGCCGCCGCTGGGACGAGAAGCACGCGCAGCTGAAGAAGCTGGTGCTGAACCTCCGTCAGGCCGCCTCGATCAGCCATGAGTTGGCCTCCCGGTACCAGGCGGCCCAGACCCGGCTGCGCAAGTTCGAGGAGGCCGGCCCGCCGCCCGAGCCGCCGCGCGAGCAGGACATCACGATGCGGCTCAAAGGCGGTCGTACCGGAGTAAGGGCCGTCACCTGCAAGGGACTTGAGCTCACCGGTCTGATGAAACCCTTCGACCTGGAGGTCTTCTACGGCGAACGCGTCGCCGTCCTCGGCTCCAACGGCTCCGGGAAGTCGCACTTCCTGCGGCTGCTGGCGGGGGACGCGACCGTGGCGCACTCGGGCGAGTGGAAGCTCGGGGCGCGCGTGGTGCCCGGGCACTTCGCCCAGACCCACGCCCACCCCGAGCTCTTCGGCCGCACCCTCCTCGACATCCTCTGGAAGGAGCACGCCCAGGACCGGGGCGCCGCGATGTCCCGGCTGCGCCGCTACGAGCTGACCGGCCAGGCCGAGCAGGGCTTCGACCGGCTCTCCGGCGGCCAGCAGGCCCGCTTCCAGATCCTGCTCCTGGAACTCCAGGGCGTCACCGCGCTCCTCCTGGACGAGCCCACGGACAACCTGGACCTGGAGTCCGCGGAGGCCCTCCAGGAGGGGCTGGAAGCCTTCGACGGGACGGTGCTCGCGGTCACCCACGACCGCTGGTTCGCCCGCTCCTTCGACCGGTATCTGGTCTTCGGCAGCGACGGACGCGTGCGCGAGACCGACGGGCCGGTGTGGGACGAGCGGCGGGTGGAGCGGGCTCGGTAGCCGAAGCCCATGAAAGGACTCTGAGAGCTACGAGGGCTACGTCCAGCGCAGCAGCGCGCCCAGACCGCCCACCGGCACGTCCTGCTCCGTCACCCTGATCGCCGGCGCGCCCGTCGCCACCGCCGACCTGATCAGGGCGTCGTCCGCCCGGGCCGACCAGGAGTTCTGCTCGCCCAGGACCTTCAGGTCGGTGCGGCGGACCGCCAGCTGGTCGGGGTCCTCGCCGATCCAGACCTCGCGGTGCGCGTCGGGCCCGTCGGGGCGGATCAGGAGTTCGTCGATACGGTGCTCACGCGCCGCCTCCACCAGGGCGGGGACGCCCTCCACGGCGCCGGGGCGGCCGTCGTCGCCCGGGTCGCGGGCCGCGAGGAACCGTTCCAGTTCCCGCTCGGCGCGCTGTCGTACGTGATCCGCGCGGGCCTGTTGGACGTCCTCGTCCAGCAGCCGGCTGCCGGCGCCGTGCGGGGCCTCGACGACCAGGTCGTGCAGTCGCTTGGGCAGCCGCTCGTGCACCGACCGCTTCTCCCGTTCCTCGCCGACCAGCACCAGCAGGTCGGCGCGGGTCTCCTCCTGGCAGACGGCGAGCGCGTCGGCGATCTCGGCCGCGTTGTGCTCCCAGGTGTTCTCGACCCGCAGCTGGAAGTGGCGCTCGGACCAGTCGACCGTACTGGTGCGGTGGAGAGGCCACTGGCGGCCGGTCACCGACCCCGCGTCCTTGCTGCCCAGCGCTCCGCGCAGCTCGAAGTCGGCGCCCTTGCGGTCCACGTACGCCACCACGCACACCGGGTCCTCCCCGGCCAGCTCCAGCAGCGGAGCGGTGTGCGGCAGCGGGGCCCAGTGGACCCGGTTGCCGTCGGGGGACCTGGTCAGCGGTGGGTCCAGGACGACCCGGCCGGCCCGCGCGAACACCGCGCGGCCGTGCGGTTCGGACGAGTGCCGCAGTTCCTCCAGCGCCTCCCGCACGGCCCGGCACGTGTCCTCGTCGGCACCCTGTACGGACAGCTCCCGCGCGACCGCCACGGCGGCGAGGTGCCGTTCGTGGGGCGTGTCCTCGGTGTGCCGGGAGGTGTCGACGTACACGGAGGCCCAAGGGCCCGGATGTTCGTACAGTGGGTGGAGAAAAGCGAGATCCATGGCTCCCTCCCGGAGGCCTCGGGTAGTGCTTGCCGGGCGGGTACCCGAACCGCATGGACGAACACGACGAGCGGGGTACCACGATGACCGGAGTCGACCCCAGCCGGTTGGACGACCAACAGCTCATGAAAGAGCTGGAGACGATCCACCGCACGCGGCACGACACACTGCTCTACGGCTCGAACGACGCGCTCAGGGCCCACAACGACCGGATGGCCGGACTGGAGGGCGAGTACCTCCGCCGCAACCCCGACCGCAACGTCTCCGCGGGCCGCACCCGCGAGGGGGCGCGGGACCGGAGGCGGGGGGAGTCGGCGACACCGGCGCTGGACTGAACGCAAAGGGGGCGCCACCCGGTGTGGGTGGCGCCCCGAACAGAGCCGTCAGCAGTGTGTCGGTGGCCTGTTCCAGTGCCGGTGGGCCGCTATCGCCGTCACGAAGGCGTCCAGGAACTCCTGCGAGGCCGGGCCGGGAGACGTGTCCGTGACCACGCCCTGGTCGGCGATCACCCGGTGGAACTCCGCGGACAGGCTCAGTCCCTCCGGCTTCAGCGCCGACAGGATCCCGACGCCCGAGCCCAGCGCGGCGACCGGCTTGCCGTGCCGGTAGGCGTCCCGGACGAACCGCATCGCGTCCGGCTCGCCGACGGCCGGCGGGGTGCCCACGGGACCGCCCGGCAGCAGCACGGCGTCGTACAGCACGGAGGCCACCGTCGGCAGCGCCCGGTCCACCGTGTACAGCTCGCCGTCGGCCGCCCGCACCTCCCCGTCCACCGGTGCCAGCGCCTCCACGATCGCGCCCTCGGCGGCCAGCCGTTCGCGCACCGACGTCACCTGCTCGGCGTCGATCCCGTCGGTGACGAGGACCGCGATCTGCCGGGTACGGATCGAACCGTCCCCGGTGAGCGACTCCAGACTGAGCGCCGGGGAGACGGACTTGGTCGGCTCGGTCTCCGGCCCGGGCGGCAGCGGCACCCCGATGCCCCGGGCCACCTCAGCCGCCAACTCGCCGTTCACCTTGGACAGTTGCTCGACCGTACGGGCCCGCACCGCCGGTGCGTCGACCTTGCCGAGCTCGAAGCGGAACGCCTCGACGATGTGCTGCTTCTCCCAGTCGGCCATGCTGTTCCAGAACAGCGCGGGCTGGCTGTAGTGGTCCTGGAAACTCGCGCTGCGCCGCCGGATCGTGTGCCCGTCGACCCGTTCCGTGTAGTGCGTGAACGCGTGCCCGTCGACACCCGCGTGGGCCGGGCAGCCACCGCCGAGCGAGTTCGGGAAGTAGTTCGTGCCCCGGTGGATCTGGCTCTGGTGGTAGCCGTCCCGCTGGTTGTTGCGCACCGGCGCCACCGGCCGGTTGACCGGGATCTGCGTGAAGTTCGGCCCGCCCAGCCGGATCAACTGCGTGTCCAGGTAGGAGAAGTTGCGAGCCTGGAGCAGCGGGTCGTTGGTGAAGTCGATGCCGGGCACCACGTTCGCCGTGTGGAAGGCGACCTGCTCGGTCTCGGCGAAGAAGTTCTCCGGATTGCGGTCCAGGACCATCCGGCCGATCGGCCGCACCGGCACCAGCTCCTCCGGGACCAGCTTGGTGGCGTCGAGCAGATCGAAGTCGAAGGAGAACTCGTCCTCCTCCGGGATCAGTTGGACGCCCAGCTCCCACTCCGGGTACTCGCCCGCTTCGATCGCGTCCCACAGGTCGCCCCGGTTGAAGTCCGGGTTGCGGCCCTGGCACTCCTGCGCCTCGTCCCACACCAGCGAGTGCACGCCCAGCTTCGGCTTCCAGTGGAACTTCACGAAGGTGCCCCGGCCCTCCGCGTTCACGAACCGGAAGGTGTGCACGCCGAAGCCCTGCATCGTGCGGTAGCTGCGCGGGATCGCCCGGTCCGACATCAGCCACATGATCGCGTGCAGCGTCTCCGGCTGGAGCGAGACGAAGTCCCACAGGGTGTCGTGCGCGGAGGCGCCCGTGGGGATGTCGTTGTGCGGCTCCGGCTTCACCGCGTGCACGAAGTCGGGGAACTTGATGCCGTCCTGGATGAAGAAGACCGGGAAGTTGTTCCCCACCAGGTCGTAATTACCCTCGGACGTATAGAACTTGGTGGCGAAGCCGCGCACGTCCCGCACGGTGTCCGCCGACCCCTTGGGGCCCTGCACGGTCGAGAACCGCACGAAGACGGGGGTACGGACCGCCGGGTCCTGGAGGAAGGCCGCGCGGGTGAACTCCGCGCAGGACTCGTACGGTTCGAAGTAGCCGTACGCGCCCGCGCCCCGCGCGTGCACCACCCGCTCCGGGATCCGCTCGTGGTCGAAGTGGGTGAGCTTCTCCCGGAAGTGGAAGTCCTCCATCAGCGTCGGACCGCGCTCGCCGACGGTGAGCGAGTCGTCGGTGTGGTCGACCCCGACACCCTGGTCGGTGGTGAGCGGCCCGGCGGCCGGGTCGTCGGCGTGGAAGCCCTCGCGCTGGCGCTGCTTGCGGTCGGAGGTGTCCATCAGGCGGCCTCCTTCGCGAAGACGTCGAGGAAGGCTTCGCAGAACGCCTTCAGGTCGTCCGGCTTGCGGCTGGTGACCAGCTTGTTGGTGCCGTGGTCGCAGATCTTCACCTGTTCGTCCACCCAGGTGCCGCCCGCGTTGCGGATGTCCGTCTGAAGGCTGGGCCACGAGGTCAGCACCCGGCCCCGCACGACGTCCGCCTCGACGAGCGTCCAGGGCGCGTGGCAGATCGCGGCCACCGGGCGCCCCCGCGTGAAGAAGTCCTTGACGAACGCCACGGCCTTCTCGTCGGTCCGCAGGAAGTCCGGGTTGGCGACGCCGCCCGGCAGGACGAGCCCGCCGAAGGAGTCCGCGGACGTCTCGCCCACAACCTCCTGCACGGGGAACGCGTCCGCCTTGTCGAGGTGGTTGAAGGCCTGGATCTTCCCCGGCTTGGTCGATACGAGCACCGGTTCGTGGCCCGCGTCGACCGCCGCCTGCCACGGATCGGTGAGCTCGATCTGCTCCACGCCCTCGGGCGCGGTCAGAAACGCGATGCGCATGATGGTTCAACGTCCTTTCCTGGAAAGCTTTTTCCTGGCTCGTGCCGCGCGTCGGCAGCGCAGCAGTTCCTCGCCGTACGGCAGCAGCACGCACGCCCCGATCGCCGCGCCGATGCCGGCCAGATAGCCCGGCGACAGCGGGCGATTACGCGGCACCAGCCGCCAGGCGTCCGGATCGCCCCTGCCGCCGCGCAGCAGGGACTTCACCTGGTCCGCGTGCAGGCACATCAGTGCGGCCAGCGCGCCGAACGGCAGCGACTCCAGAAAGCTGTGGATGTGCTGCTCGACCGGCCTGACCTCGCGGTCGCTGTCGACGGCGGTCTTCACGTCCCACAGCGCGGTCGCCTCGTGCACCGCGGCCCCGCCCAACTGCACGGCGAGCAGCAGGGGATTGACCTCGTAGCGCAAGGTGAACGCGATCGGGATGCCGACCTCGGCCATCATCAGCGAGTGGATCAGGGACTCCTTCGTCCCCGCGGTGTCCTCGATCCGGGTGCGCCGGTGCATCGCCCAGTCGGCGAGACCCGGCACGAACCAGCTGGGCAGCAGCCCGTACAGCAGGTAGCGGGTGGTCGCGTCGCCGACGTCCACGGTGGACCCCGTCGCCGCGATCTCCCGGGCCTGGTCACGGCTCATACAAGGCCCCCGCGAGGTCCCCGAGGCTCACCATGCCGACCGGCAGGCCGTCCTCGACGACCGGCAGCCGCCGTATGGCGTGCTCGCGCATCAGCGCGACCGCCTGCGCGACCGGGTCGCCGGGCGCGACCGTCACCGGATCCGGCGTGCACACCGACTGGGCGCTCACCGTCAGCGGGTCGGCGCCGTCCGCGACCGCGCGGACCGCGATGTCCCGGTCGGTGAGCACCCCCACCACGCGCTGACCGTCGGCCACCACGACGTCCCCGATGTCCTGCGCGCGCATCAGCTGCGCCGCCTCGACCAGGGAGGCGTCCGGCCGTACCGCCACCACACCGGGCGTCATCACATCCCTGACCAGCTCCGCCCTCACGGGGTGTCCTCCCTCGGGGTCAGCGCCCGCGCGAGTTCCTGGACGGTGGCGTAGCGCTCCTTGCGCGGCAGCCCCTCCACCGCCTCCACGAGGGGGTCCGGGGCGTTCTTGGCGCGCAGCGTCCGCGCCAGCTCCACGGGGGTGGCGGGGAAGGACGTACGGCCCAGGATCCGGGCCAGTTCGAGGCGGAGCGTCTCGAAGGACGCGCCGCCCGGGGCGACGGGACCGCCCCAGACCTCCGGATCGTCGTCGGCGGTCGGCTCCGGGTCGTGCCACTCCTCGCTCCGCGTGGGGTGGCCGGAGCGCAGCAGGCCCTGAAGTTCGTGCTTCATCTCGTCGTCGCGGTGACGGCTGAGCCGGTCGCTGCCTCGCTGCATGTCTCCCTCCAGATCTTCGGGTCCGCACCGCGTACCCGCCCACCCGGCGCCGACACGGGGTTTGCCCGCCGGAAGCGCGGAGACCCGGCCCGGACCCCCCGCACCCATCCCTGGGAAGGATCAGGTCATGGCGCTGCTCGCCGTGCTCATCCCGTTCCTGCTGCTCGGCGTGGTGCTGGCGCTGGGGCGCTACGAGGAACTGCTGCTGCCCGAGGAGGGCGACCGGTACGAACCGGCCGCCCTGCCCGCGGGGGCGGTGGCTGTCGGACGCAAGGAAGCAGCGACCCTCGCGCGGAACAGTTCAGTGCGCTAGACCATGATCGCAACGGGCCGCCCACGGCCCCAGCGGCTCTCGAGTCAGGCTGGGCTGCCGTGAGGGCTTCCCAGATCCACGCTGGGGACCTTGAGAAGTTGGGATGGCGCTCTCCGGCGAGCGGCGTAATCATGCGATGCAGTCCCGCCGGGTGCTGGATGCCACGCAGCTGCCGTCAGGTAGCGCAGAGCATCGAACCATTCGGCGCCGGAGACAGGCTCGCCTGCCAGCCGGGGCGCACCGCTGTCGGCAATGGCGACCAGTACATTCTCACCGGACCGAGTACTCGCCCGCTGGATTGCCGACTCCGTTGGGCCATGACCGACGAACATCCGACGCGGTGGAAGCCTGGAGATGCCCTGCTTTCCTGTGCTGATTCGCGTCCTGAGAACGACGGTCATCACAGGTAGCAGGGCATCTCCAGGGTGGATCGAGGCTCAGTGGGCCATCACGGGCTCGCCCTCGGACGGCTCCAGGGCCCGGTTCGGGATCAGGAACGCGGCGATCACCGCACCGACCACGAAGAACCCGGAGCCCCACGCCAGGGTGGCCGTGTAGCCCTCGACCCCGGCCTGCGCCGCGGCCAGCGCGCTGGGCTTGTGCGACGTCAGGTAGTCGGTCGCGGCCGACGAGGCGACGGTGGTCAGCAGCGCCGTACTGATCGAGCCGCCCACCTGCTGACCGGTGTTGATCAGCGCCGAGGCGACACCCGAGTCCTCGTGGTGCAGGCCTGAGGTCGCCCCCTGGAACGCGGTGGTCATCACCGCGCCGATGCCGAGACCCATCAGGATCATGCCGGGCATGATGTGGGCGGCGTAGGTGCTGTCCAACTCGATCTGGGTCAGCATGGCCATACCGACCGCGGCGACCAGGAAGCCGGCGGTGATCACGATCTTCGGGCCGACCCTGGGCAGCACCAGCACAGGCATGGTGGTCGACGAGGCGACGACGGCCGCGACCATCGGCAGGTACACCAGACCGGTCTTGATCGGCGAGTAGCCGAGGCTGGCCGCGAAGTAGTAGGTCAGGAACAGGAAGATCGAGAACATCCCCATGCCGATGACGAACACCGCCATGAACGAACCACCGCGGGTCCGGTCCAGCACGACGCGCAGCGGCAGCAGCGGATGCGCCACCCTGGTCTCCAGCCAGACGAACACCGCGAGCAGCACCGCGCCGGTGATCATGGAGCCGAGGGCGACCGGGTCGGTCCAGCTGGTGGACTCGACGTGCGCGAACCCGTAGACGACGGCGAACAGCGCGGCACTCACCACGACGATGCCAGGGATGTCGAGCTTGGGCTTCTGGGTGATCGCGGGCTTGGCCAGCAGCAGCAAGGCACCGATCAGGGCGGGGACCGCGAAGACGACGTTCACGTACATCACCCAGCGCCACGACGCCCATTCGGTGAGCATGCCGCCGACCAGCAGCCCGACCGCGCCGCCCGCCCCGCCCAGGGCGCTGAAGATACCGAAGGCCTTCGCCCTTTCGGACGGTTCGGTGAAGGTCACGCTGAGCAGGGAGAGTGCCGCGGGCGCGAGCAGTGCGGCGAAGAGACCCTGGGCCACACGTGCCGCGACGAGGATCTCGAAGCTGCCGGCCGAGCCGCCGACGACGGACGCGACCCCGAAACCTGCCAGGCCGATCACGAAGAGGGTACGTCGGCCCAACAGGTCACCCAGTCGGCCGCCGAGCAGCAGCAGGCTGCCGAACGCCAGCGCGTAACCCGTGATGACCCACTGCCGGCTGCCGTCGCTGAAGCCGAGGTCCTGCTGCGCCTCGGGCAGCGCGATGTTCACGACGGTCGCGTCGAGCATGACCATGAGCTGTGCCATGCCTATGACGACCAGCACCCACCAGCGCACGGCATGTGAGCCGCGAAGGCCCGAGTCTTTCTTCCCGGAGGCGGGCGCCTCGCGGTCGATGCTGGTACTCATTTTCTTCCCTTGCTTGGTGGGCATGACGGAAAGCCCTCTGGAATCTGATGGGTTTCCTCGCCGGTGAAGGTGAGGGTGGTGGGTGGGGATTTCAGCCCTGGAGGGCCGCGTCGGTGTCCGCGACGGCCAGCTTCTTGTTGATGTCGATGCCGGCCAGTGCGCCGGCCGCTGCGGAGGCCCCGACCTGGGCGACCGGATCGGTGACGTTGCCGGCCACCCACACACCCGGCACCTCGGTGGTGCCGTCCGGGCCGGAGGCGAAAGCGCGGCCCACATTCGGCAGGTCGTGGACCGGCAGGCCCAGTCCTTCCAGGCCCCGGGTTCGGGCCTGCATCTGCGGGACGACCCCGAGGACGCGGCGGGCCACGACCTGGCCGTCGGCCAGGCGCACCCCGGCGAGGGCGCCGTCCGCGTCGTCGACGATCTCGGTGACGGGGGTGTCGATGACGCGGATGCCGCGGGCGGCGAAGCGGGCGCGGGTGTCCTCGTCCAGGTCGGTGCCGTGGGTGAAGTAGGTCAGGTCCGCGGTCAGCTGCCGGAACAAGAACGTGGGGCCGATGGAGGCCGGGCCGGTGGCGAGGACGCCGATGGGCTCATCGCGCACCTCCCAGCCGTGGCAGTACGGGCAGTGCACCACACTGTCCCCCCAGTGCTTCGCGAGCCCGGGCACCTCCGGGAGCACATCCTTCAGGCCGGTGGCCACCAGGACGCGGCGGGCGGTGATGCGGCGGCCGTCGGCCAGGGTGACGGTGAACCGCAGGTCCCCGTCCGCCGACGGGGCGGCAGGCTCGGCCGAGACCACCTCGCCGTGGACGACGCGTCCCCCGTACTGGCGCACCTGCTCCCGGCCCCGCCGAAGGATCTCGGACGGCGGGGTGCCGTCGAGGGCGATGAGGCCGTGCACGGCATCGGCGGGCGCGTTGCGCGGGGAGCCGCTGTCGATCACGACGACCGAGCGGAGGGAGCGGGCCAGGATCAGTGCACCGTTCAGCCCCGCGGCGCCCCCGCCGATCACCACCGCGTCGACGGTCCCCTCGGCCAGTGCGTCGCTCGCATACGCAGGAGTCGTCACAGCTGTCGCCTCCTGCTTTTCGTTGTCGGTCATGGTTCGCTCAACCCTTCGAGTTCCGGGTGGTTTGCAGGGGGCCAGCTGTTCAGGAAGCCCAGGAAACAGGCGGGCACGCAGCCTGTTCGGTGAGCTCAGGGCCGTTGTGTACTGAACAGTCAGAAACGTAGGCGGTTCTGTACTGAGTTGTCAAGTTCGACAGGTCGGCCCTCGCACACCACGACGATGCCCGGAATGCCGAGTTTGGACTTCTGGGTGATCACGGGGTACGTCACCCACCGCCACGACGCCCAGGCGAACAGGGGTAAGGGCAGGCAGGGGGTGGCTTGTTGTGGATCGAGGAGGGTGCGATGCCGCCGGTGCCGGCCGGGGAGAGCATGGTGAGTTCGCCGGTTTCTGTGCCGCCGCCGGTGTGGCGGTCGGGCGGCCGAACGGGCGGTTCCTGACGGCTGCGGCGTGAGAGGTCCAGCCGAACGGCCGATGTCAGCCGTGAACACCTCGGCAAACAGTTCACACGACGGTCGGCGATGCGCCGATGCCGCGGGCCCACAGAGCAGAGGCACCACCGTTCGCGCCCGGGGCGGGACACGGCCCGAACGGAGACGCCACCCTCATGGACGCTGCCGTCGACGCGGTCACAATGACCGCGTTGGATGCCCCTCCGACGCGGCACGCGGGCCCCCGATGACTGCGCCATTCGTGCCACCGCCACCGCCACCGTGTGCCGCTGCCCACCCCGCGGGGCCCTGGTGTGTGGCGTGCTCAACGCGGGCGCTCTGCTCGTCATGCGCACCAGGTACTCGGTGTGGCCGGCAGGCGAGGCGCCGCTGTACGAGCTGGTCGGCCTGATCCTGGTGGGCCTCGTCGCGGGGCTCGCCGCCTACCTGCGCTCGCCGGACCACCGCCGTACGGTCACCGTTGCCGCAGATGGCCCGCATGACGGCCCCCGACCGGCCGGGCGATCTCGACCCCGTCCTGGCGGGGACCGAGCATGCGGCCATGGAGGCGCCGGCGTCCATGTGCCGTACGGTCGGCGTTCTGCGGGACAGCGAGTCACCGGACCCGGATCTGCACCCGGTCGGTGACCTGGCCGCCATCGCCGACCTGGCGAAGAACTTCGAGACGCCCGGCCGGCGCGTCACGCTGCACCGTCGCGGCGACCTACCGGGCGCTCTGCCGCACGAGGTGCAGGCGGCCGCCTTCCGTGTCGTCCAGGAGGCGTTGACCAACGTCCGACGCCATGCATCCTGACGGGGATGAGCGAGGTGCCGGTCGTTTGGGTCAGGCCGCGTCGAGCAGGATCCGCACCATCTCGTCGGGGCGCTCCAAGGCGGAGAAGTGGCCGGTGCGGGGCACAGTGATGCGGTGGACGTCCGTCAGCGCGTTGGCCACGCGGTCTCGCTCGGCAGGCCGGGACCAGTCGTTCTCGCTGTAGACGAGGGTGACGGGTGCCGACACGCGCGGATAACGCTCGCGGGCCCGGTCGAATCCCTTGAGGCTGCGGAAGATCCCTCGGCCCACCTTGTCGTAGCCCTTGCGACGGCCGCTCCTCAGTAGCTCGGTGATGAAGTCCTCGGGCAGCTTGGTCTTGTCGACGTAGCCGCCCTGCAGGATGGCCCGGAAGATGGGCCGCGGCTCCTGGGTGGCGAAGAAGGGGCCCAGCACGGGCATCCGCACGCTGGAGATGATGACGCGGGCGATCAGGTTTCCGCGTTCACCTCCCTGGGGGTAGTCGTAGCTGTTGAACGCCACGACCCGGCTGACCCGGTCCTTCAGGTCGACCGATGCCGACAGGGACAGGGCGCCCCCGAGCGATTCGCCCGACAGGGTGACGTCGTGCAGGTCCAGTCCGCGGACGAACTCGACGATCGCGGCCCGCAGTTGCGGCTCCTCGTACTGCGCGCCGGGGACGATGTCGGACCATCCCATCCCGGGCAGATCCAGCGCGTAGATCGTGTAGTGGTCCCACAGCAGCGGGATCACCCGCTGGAAGTAGTCGAGCTGGCCGCGCACGGTGTGCATCAGCACGAGGGCGGGGCCGGTGCCCACCGTGTAGTAGCGCAGCCGCGAACCGTCGGCCCGGGTGAAGAACCGCATCTCGCCGCGGCCGTTGCTCCAGGTTCTCGCGTACGTCGTGTCGGGAGACTCGTTGCGCTCCATGGTTCTGTCCTAATTCGTGAGTAGGTGGTTCCAGGTCACCCCGGGGTGGGCTGCTGGACTGTTCAAGTGGTGGGATCCGTGGCGGGGCGGCTGACATCCACCACTGACAGCCCTGGTCGGCCAGGCTCAGCGCAGCGTGTCCGCCCAGTTCGCCGGCACGCGCCCCGCCGGCCCCGGCGCGGGCTGGTCGGCAGGGTGGGCGTCCGGAGGAGCCAGGGCCGGACCGGACTCGTACAGCTCGGACGTCTCGAAGTTCCAGAACCAGGTCTCGCCCGGCTCGTAACTGCGGATCACCGGATGGCCGGTGTCCCGGAAGTGGCCGGTGGCGTGCTTGGACGGTGAGTCGTCGCAGCAGCCGATGTGGCCGCACTGGGCGCAGCGCCGCAGGTGGAACCACCAGCCGCCGTCGGCGTCGCACTCGACGCAGCCGGCCCCGCTGGGCGGGACGCTGGGGTCGATGCCGTTGTCCTTGGTCATGACGGCTCCTGGGCCGGGTCGGGGACGGGAACGGGGTCGGTGGCGGTCAGTGGCAGCAGCACCTGGAAGCGGGTGTCGCCCGGTACGGACTCGACTTTCAGGTCGCCGTGGTGCTTGTTGACGACGATTCGCCAGGAGATGTCGAGCCCCAGCCCCGTGCCTTCGCCCACTGGCTTGGTCGTGAAGAACGGGTCGAAGATCCGGCCGCGGATCTCGGCCGGCACTCCCGGGCCCGTGTCGCGGAACTCCACCAGCAGCCGGTCGTGCACCAGAGCGGTGCGTACGGTCAACGTCCCTTCGCCGCCCGCGCTCTTGATGGCGAAGACCGCGTTGTCGATCAGGTTGGTCCACACCTGGTTCAGCTCGGCCGGGTAGGCCGGAATCCTCGGCACCGAACGGTCGTACTCCTTCACGACCTCGATCTGAGGACCGATCTTGCCCGACAGCATCAGCAGCGTGCTGTCGAGGAGTTCGTGGACGTCGGCGACCTGATAGGGCGCGCGGTCCAGCTGCGAGTACTGCTTGGCGGCGTCGACGAGGTGCGAGATACGGGTGGTGGAGTCCTCGATCTCGGACATCAACAGCTCGGCCTCGACCGTGTAGGTGAGCCACTCGACGGCACTCCGCAGGATCTCCTGTTCGTCCACGGCCGCCGCGATCTGCTCAAGCCAGTCGACGTCGAGACCGCCCTGCACGAAGGCGGGCGCCATCTTCCAGCCGTTGGGGACACCGTGGTCGTCCAGCCAGTCGGCGAGTTCGTCCTCCCGGTCGGACGCTTCGAGCGGGCTCAGTGGCGGCGCCTTGGAGACCCGCTCGGCCGTACGCTCCTGAAAGTCGACCAGGTCCTTCAGGAGGTCGTGGTCATAGGCGCCCGAGGCGATCGTGCCGAGCTTGTTGCGCATGTGCGCGACCCGGTCCCGAAGCGACGAGGTGGCCCGTACGGCCGCCGCGGCCGGGTTGTTGAGCTCGTGGGTGAGACCCGCGGACAACGAGCCCAGCGCCAGGAGCCGTTCGCGCTGCCCGACGGCCCGCTGAAAGGTCTGCGAACCGAGGAAGAGCCCCTCCAGGAGATGGATCGCCATCGGAAACCACTCGTGCATGAAGTTCGCGAACGCTTCGGCGGGCAGGACGAAGAACCGCGTCGGCTCCGACACCCGCATCGAGTTGATGTACCGCTGCGGTTTCCCGTCCCGGACGTAGGCCCGCAGGGCTCCCGCGTACACCCCTGGCTGGGACGTGCGGCTGACCTCGATGTCGTCGCTGCCCACCCGGCGCGACATGACGACCGTGCCCTCGATCATCACGTAGAAGCTGGCCGCCGGGTCACCTTCGGTGAACACCGGCCCGGGGTCAAACAGTTCGATCCGTCCCTCGTTGCACAGCTTGTCGATCTGCTCGGCGCTGAGCTTCTCGAAGAGGAACAGCGAGCTGATCTCCGCCGCGTCGCACGGCATCAGCCGCCCACTCATGACTGCTCCCGATACCGGTGGACGAGCATCACGGCCATGGCTCCCTCTCCGACGGCGGACGCGACCCGCTTGGCGGACTCCGCGCGCGCGTCCCCGGCGACGAACACGCCGGGGATGTTGGTCTCCAGGTGGTACGGCGGCCGGTCCAGCTCCCAGTTGGCCGGTGGCCGCCCGTCGGCGGTCAGGTCGGGCCCGGCGAGGATGAACCCGCGCTCGTCCCGCAACACCGTGCCCGCCAGCCAGTCGGTCAGCGGGGCCGCGCCGATGAACACGAACAGCCACTGCGCGTCGACGAGTTCGGTCCGACCGCTCGTCGTGTCGCGCAACGTCAGCTGCTCCAGGTGGCCGTCGCCGTGCGCGGCCTCGACGACCGTGTGGGCCCGCACCGAGATGTTCGGCGACTGGGCGATCTGCTGGATCAGGTAGTGCGACATCGACGCGGTGAGGTCCGCTCCGCGCACCAGCAGGGTGACCGACTTGGCGCCCCTGGACAGGTACATGGCCGCCTGCCCGGCTGAGTTGGCGCCGCCGACGATGTACACGTCGTGGCCCTGGCAGGCGGCGGCCTCGGTGAGCGCGGACCCGTAGAACACCCCGCGGCCCGACAACTCGTCGGCACCCGGCGCCTCCAGCCGGCGGTACGACACACCGGTCGCCAGGATCACGCTGTGCGCCGCGATCTGCGACCCGTCCGAGAACCGTACGAGCCGCGCCGCGCCGCTGCTCTCCAGACCGGTCACCTCCCGCGCGGAGAGGATCTCGGCGCCGAACTTCGACGCCTGCCGTCGCGCCCGGTCGGTGAGCTGGCCGCCGGACACCCCGTCCGGGAAGCCCAGATAGTTCTCGATCCGCGAACTCTGCCCCGCCTGCCCGCCGGTCGCCGACCGCTCCACGAGCACGGTCCGCAGCCCCTCCGAGGCCCCGTACACGGCCGCGCCCAGCCCGGCCGGCCCGCCGCCGATGACGACCAGGTCGTAGAAGTCGGCCGTGGGCGTCGTCGCCAGCCCCACGTGCGCGGCCAGCTCGGGCACCTCCGGCTCGACGAGCGCCGTACCGTCCGCCGTGATCACCACCGGCAGCCGCTGCCCGTCCTGCCCCGCGGCCGCGAGCAGCCGCTGCCCCTCGGGCTCCTCGGTGGAGTACCAGCGGTAGGGCACCTGGTTGCGGGCCAGGAACTCCCGTACGTCCGACGAACGCGCCGACCACCGGTGACCGACGACCTTGGTGCTCGGCACCGGCCGGAAGTCACTGCACCGCCACGCCTCCAGCAGGTCGTCGAGGACCGGGTAGAGCTTCTCCTCCGGGGGGTCCCACGGCTTGAGGAGATAGTGGTCGAGGTCGACGACGTTGATCGCGTCGATCGCCGCATCCGAGTCCGCGTACGCGGTCAGCAGCACCCGCCGGGCACCCGGGTAGACGTCCATGGCCTGTTCGAGGAACTCGATGCCGTTCATCTGCGGCATGCGGTAGTCGGCCAGGATCACCGCGACCAGATCACCACGGAGCTTCAGCTCCCGCAGCGCCTCCAGCGCGGACTCGCCGGACTCCGCGCGCACGATCCGGTACGAGGCGCCGTAGCGCCGCCGCAGGTCGCGGGCGACGGCCCGGGACACCCCGGGATCGTCGTCCACGGTCATGATGACGGTCCGCGCAGCGTCCAGGAGCGGTCTGCCGAGAGATGCTGATGCCGGCTTCGGTGTCTCTGGTTCGGACATGTGCGTCTCCTCGGGCGCCGACCCGTGATGCGGGGTCAGCCGGCCAGTCGGTTGAGCTTGCGGATCTGTCCGTCGAAGGCGCGCGAGGGCACGATCCGGCGCAGGACGCTGACGCGTTTGGCCATCGAGCCGGCGGTGTACCGGAGCTTGGGCCTGGAATCGGTGGCGGCCGCGACGATCGCCTTCGCGACGACGTCCGGGCCATCGGCGTTGCGCACGGCCGTGGCCAGCACGTCTCGGGAGACCTCCCGCTGTGCGGCGTAGACCGGCAGGGGCGAGTCGGGGGCCATGCTGCTCGCCTCGAAACTCGTCTTTGTGTAGGCCGGCTCGACCAGCAGCATCCGGACGCCGTGCTCGCGAAGCTCGTGGTCGACGGACTCGGCGTAGCCCTCGACCGCGTGCTTGGTGGCGGCGTAGACGGCCATGAAGGGGGCTGGGATCAGACCCAGTACCGAGGAGACGTTGACCACGCGGCCACCGCCCTGGGCGCGCATGTGGGGCAACACCGCGTTGGTCATCCGCATCACGCCGAAGACGTTGATGTCGAAGACCTCCTTGGCCTGGCTGGTCGAACTCTCCTCGCCGGCTCCGACCGCGCCCACGCCCGCGTTGTTGACCAGGACGTCGATCCGGCCGAACCGATCGATCACCTCTCCGACGAGGGCGCGGACCGACTTGTCGCTTGCCACGTCGAGATCGAGGAACGTCACTCCGGCGAGCGGCTCGGCCTTCGCCGCGTTGCGGCTCGTGCCGACCACCGCGAAGCCGGCGCCCACCAGGGCGAGCGCCGCCGCCCGCCCGATCCCGGAGGATGCGCCCGTCACGAGGGCCACTCGGTGAGCTGTCTGCATGGTGGTTCCTTGGGTTGTGGGCATGGCTTCGTCGGGCACTGTCCGGTGAGTTCAGCACGGTTGTTTACTGAACAGTCCGAAACCTAGGCAGTTCTGTACCGAGTTGTCAAGAAGGGTGGGTCGGCTTTACCGTCTCTGTATGGCCAGACCACGCAGCTTTGACCGCGACCACGTCCTGCATGCCGCCGAGCGGCAGTTCCGGACCTCGGGCTACAACGGCACGAGCGTCGACGACATCAGCGCCGCCACAGGCCTGGGCCGCGGCAGCCTCTACGGCGCGTTCGACGGCAAGCACGGCGTGCTGATGGAAGCGATGACCGGCTACTTCGCCAGGCTGGCGCAGGGTCCGCGCAAGATGCTCGACGGACCGGACGAGGGCGCCCTGGAACGACTGCACCAGTACTTGCTCCGCGCCGTCCACGGGGTACCACTCGCCGCCGACGTACCACCCGCCTCGGACCGGGCGGGGGCGGCCTGCTTCGCCGCCAAGATGGCCCTGGAGATCGGCGCCTCCGACCCCGAGGTGAAACGCCTGGCCAGCGAGTGCTTCTCCGTGGTCCGGGCGGCGGTGGCCGACTGCGTGCGAGCGGCGCAGCGCAACGGCGACATCGACCCCGACGCGGATCCCGACGACCTCTCGTACCTCCTGCTGACCGTCGTCCGCGGGAGCGATGTCGTCGGCGCGTATGGCCACAGCCCCGAACGCCTGACCTCGATCGCGGAGAGCGCGTTCGCCCTGCTGCCTCGCCCGCACCACCACTGACAAGGGCACGGCGCCGTCCGCGCCGTAGCGACGGCGTCGGCCTGCGTCCCGTACGGGGTGCAGCAGGCCCATCAACCAAGAACCAGGAAGCTGTGGAAAAGCACCGGGACACCGAGGCCATGCTGGCCCTGCTCGACGCGATGGACCAGATGCAGAGCGCAAGCCTGCTGCGGGCCCGCTCCTATGAACTGTTGTCTCTTGTCTCGGGCTCGTCTGTCGTGGACGTCGGCTGCGGTGCCGGGCGGGCCGTCGGTGAGCTGGCCGAGCGTGGCGTCCACGCGGTGGGCGTGGATCCCGATCCGTGGATTCTGGCCGCGGCCCGGGAGCGGTGGCCGGGGGCCGAGTTCCGGGAGGCGGGGGCGGAGGATCTGCCGTTCGCCGACGGAAGTGTGCGCGGCTACCGTGCCGACAAGGTCTTCCAATTTCTTCAGGAGCCGTGGCGCGCGGTGGCGGAAGCGCGGCGCGTCCTCTGCCCGGGCGGCAGGATCGTCCTGGTCGGGCAGGACTGGGACGCCATCATGGTCGACTCCGATGACGCGGCGCTCACCCGCACGATCGTGCACGCCCGTGCCGACCTCCTGGGCACGCCCCGCGCCGGCCGCCAGTACCGGAACCTGCTCCTGGACGGCGGCTTCGACGACGTCACCGTCGAGGTGCACACGAGCGTGTTCACCGATCCTGCGATGCTGTCGTTGGCCACCATGCTCTCCGAGGGGGCCTGCACGAGCGGTGCGGTCGGCCGTGACCAGGCCGATGAGTGGGTCGCCGAACAGCGCCGACGCGCCGAGGCCGGCCGCTTCCTCATCGCCATTCCGTTCTTCGTGGCTGCCGCCTCCGCCTAGAGGGCAGATGGAGCACGGGCTGCGGGAATCCGCTTGACCGGGTTTCCTTGGCCGGCTGGGGGTGGCCCCCTTCCGTGCGAGACGCAGTTGCCCCAGGAGAACGCGGCGATCGTCACCGGCCCCGTCGAACGACCGGTCAGCTCGGCGAGTTCACGGCGGGCCTGCGCATGGTCGTCGAGTACGACGGCGACAAAGGCGTCCCCGTCCCCGGGATCGCGAAGAAACTGACCCTCAAGACCGGTAAGAACGCCGGACGGCACCCCTCGGTCGCCTCCGTCTGCCGCGCGCTCGCCGAAGCCGAGGAGACCGGCGCCCCGGCCGGGCCGACACGGTGGGCACGGTCGTCGAACAGACCGAGGACCAGGCGGACGACGTCGTGGCCGCGCTGCTCGCGCATGCCCGACACCCAGGGGAGCACGCGTGATCCCCTGGGTGTCGCACCGTGCGAAGGGCCCCGGGGCGCTCTGAGCCGAACGCCCTGCCCTGATCAGCCCGTTCGGCCGCACGCCCGATCCCCGCGAGGACGAGCGCCACGACCAGTCCGACGAGGGGGTTACTTCGGAGCGCTCACTGGCTCGGGGCACCCGCCAGTTCGCGCAGGCGAGTGTTGTTCTGCAGCACCCACCGCAAGGTTCGCGGTGCGCGCCCGAGCAGGGTTTCCAGTTGGTCGGAGACTTCGTCGTACCGCCCGCCGGCGATCAGACTGGTCTGGACCCTCAGGTGCGCCGCCACGTGCCGGGCCGTACCCGGATCGCCCAGGTCCTTCTGCAGGGCGGTCTCGTCGAGGAAGGCATCTTGCCAGGCCTCCAATTCCTCAGGGATGTAGACGACCTGGCGTCCCAGCACGGCTGCGTAGTCCTCCGCGAACCCGTACATGTCCTTCAGTTCCGGGCCGGTGAGCGCGTACGACTTCGAGATGTGCGGTGCGGGGTCGACCAGCGCCTTCACACACACCTCCGCCACGTCGTGAACGGCGATGGGCGCGAGCCGCTGGTCGCCGAAGGGCAGGCGCAGTTCACCATTGCTCAGCCCGCCCGCCAGCATCCAGGTCAGATGGGGGTTCTCGGCGAACAGGGTCGCACGCACGTTGACGGTCGGGAGGCCGGACCACTCCAGCACCCGCTCGCAGACCCAGTGCGCCCGCTGCTGCGGTGACCAGTCCGTGACCAGTCCGCCGAGCCAGGAACGCCGCTCCTCATCCGGTGCGGTCATCTTCTCGAACGTCATGTACGACTGCTCGTGGTTGGACAGGTGCACGAAGGCCTCGATGTCGCCCTGGGCTCGCGCCGCCGTGGCCATCAAGGTGAGGGCATCGACGTAGTACGGCTGCGGGGTCATGCTGAAGTAGATGCGCTTGACACCCTTCAGTGCGGCGGCCACGTCCGCGAGTTTGAACAGGTCGCCGACGAAGACCTCGGCACCGGCCTCGCGCAGCGACTGCGCGCGTTCGTCGTCCCGTCGCACGAACGCGCGCACCGGGTGGCCCTGTTCGAGCAGCATGTCGATCATCACCCTGCTCACGCCACCGACATGACCGCCGGCGCCGGTGATCAGAATGGGATTGCGCTCCGACATTGTTGTGTCCTCCATCTGGTGGGGGTGGGTCGGCCGTTCAGGAAGCCGAAGATGTGAAGTCGTCCCAGACGGGCGAGGAAGTCGAGGAGTGTGGCATTGACCTCGGCGCGACGCTCCTGCTGCCCGCTTTGGGGCTTGCCTCGGCGGGGCCCCGACCTGGGCGGTCGGAGGAGGGTCAGCTGTTCAGGAAGCCCAGGATGCGATCGGCGACCGCCTCGGGCTGTTCGACGTGCGGGAAGTGCCCCGCGCCGGGTATGACGATGCGTTCGAAACCGTTCGTGAACAGGTCGTCCATGCCGTCGCTCAACTCCACGGCAAAGCAGTTGTCGTCGGCACCGTGGAGGTAGAGCGACGGGACGGTGATGGCACCGAAGGCCCGGGCTTGCAGGGACTGGGCCGCCTCGTCCGCGGGGGGCGTGAACAACTGGCGGTAGTAGCCCAGGATCTCGGTCAGGACTCCTGGAGCACCCAGGGTTTCCTTGAGCGCGGCACGCTCCGCCTCCGTCCACTCGTAGCCGGGTGACCATTCCCGCCAGAGCCGGTCGATGAAGGCGAAGTCGTCGTGTGCGACGGCCGCCTCCGCCAGGGCTGTCTGGAAGAAGAACATGTACCAGCTGCGTCGCTGCTGGTCACCGTCGGTGACCAATGCGTTCAGCAGCTGACGGCCATGGGGAGCCGACACGGTGACAAGCTTGCGGACACGCCTCGCGTCGAGGCTCGCAGCTCCGTACGCCGCCGCGGCTCCGAAGTCGTGGCCGACGATATCCGCCTGCTCGCGCCCGAGCGCTTCGACCAGGGTCAGGACGTCCTGGCCGGTCGAGAACGCGCGGTAGGAGCCGTCTGGGGC
>NZ_JBEYVC010000136.1:0-28221 GCF_040643855.1 Streptomyces sp. NPDC047072
CCCGCGGCCCGCTCCCGTCAGCCGCCCAGTCGAGCAACCGCCGCCCGAGCCCCCGCAGTTCGTCCTCCAGCGGCGGCCAGGAGGCAGCACGTTCTGGGCCTCCATGGCGAGGGAGTCGCCGAGGTAGAGGACGCGGGGCGCGGTCACCGCGGGGGCACTGGCGTCCGGTGACGCCTGGGCCCGCTGGTGTGTGGTGGACGCGTGCGGGACATCCGGCGTCGGCGGCGCCGCCTCCGGCCCGTCCGAGGGGTCCGTACAGGCGCCCAGCAGCAGCGCTCCGGTCAGCAGGACCCCCACGATCCACGGTGTCCGCATACGCGACTCCCGACCCGGTCGCCGAAAAACGGTCCCCCAGGCAAGCACAGCCGGGCCCAGGGCGGAAGACACCCGGCGCGCGTCATTGCTGCGGCCAGTTGCCGCTCGGGTGCTCCAGGAAGTCCAGCAACTCGGCCAGCGGCAGCGGCTTGGTCAGGTGGGCGTCGAACCCGGCGGCCCGGGAGACGGCCCGGTCGGGCCCCTGGCTGAAGCCGGAGACCGCGATCATGAGGAGCCGCCCGCCGTCGGGCCGCGCCCGGACCCTGCGGGCGACCGTGTAGCCGTCGATGTCGGGCAGCCCCAGGTCGCACAGCACGACGTCGAAGCCGCCGGTCTCGACGGCGGCGAGCGCGGCACCGCCCGTGTGCACGGTCATCACGCGGTGACCCCGTCGCTCCAGCAGCGTGTGATACGTCGTCGCCAGATCCGTGTTGTCCTCCACGATCAGCAGCGACAGCTGCCGGGGAACGCTCCGCTCGGCGGCCGCCCGGGGCCGTGGCGCGGCCGGGACCCCGGTGGTCGGCAGTGTCACCGTGAACCGCGCGCCCTTGCCCGGTCCGTCGCTGTGCGCGGTGATCCGGCCGTCGTGCAGATGGACGACGGTCTGCGCGACGGCGAGCCCGAGCCCCAGCCCCTCCGGCGTGTCCGGACCGGCCGGCGCCGCGCGCATGAACACCCCGAACAGCTCCTCGGCCTGGCCCGGCTCGAAGCCGATGCCGTCGTCCCGCACCGTCAGCCGCGCCCGCCCGTCCCCGCCCGCCAGCTCCACCTCGGTGCGGCCGCCCGGCCGGGTGTACTTGAGGGCGTTGGACAGCAGGTTGGTGAGCACCTGCGCGAGCCTGAGCCGGTCCCCGTCCACGACGAGCGGCTCGGCGGGCAGCCGTACGTCGAGGACGCGGCCGTCGTGCCGGAACAGTCCGTCGATGTCCGCGCACGCCCCCTCCACGACGGAGCGCAGGTCGACCGGCTCGCGCACCAGCTCCAGGCGCCCGGTCACCGCCCGGGTCCCGTCCAGCAGGTCGTTGCTCATCCGGGCCAGCGTGCCCAGCTGCCGTTCCAGGACGGCCAGCGCCGGATGCCCCTCGGGCATGTCCAGGGCCAGCAGTTCGGTGGCCGCGGTCGCGGCGGCAAGCGGGTTGCGCAGCTCGTGCGAGAGCGTGGCGATGAACCGGTCCTTGGCCTGCTGCTCCTCCCTGAGCCTGCGCCCCGCCGCGTCCAGCTCGCTGTTGGCCCGGCTCAGCTGCTCGTTCACCTCGCGGATCTCCCGCGCCCGTACGAACAGGTCGATCTCCATGCCCTCGGCCCGCATCTGCGCCTCGGCCGCGGCCCGCCGCTGCTCCCGGCCCACCTTGCGCAGATGCACGAACTCCGTGACGTCCTCGACCCGGTGGATGACATGGGTGACCCGCCCTTCGGCGTCCAGGACGGGCGAGTTGACGGGCGACCAGTACCGCTCGTCGAAGACGCCCTCCTCGCCGCCCGGGATGTCGTAGCGCTGCATCGACATCGTGTCCGTACGGCCGCTCGCCACCACCGTCTCCAGCGAGCGCCGCAGATTGGCGACCCCGTCCGCCGACGGATCCTCCGGGTTGTCGGGGAAGACGTCGAAGATGAGGCGCCCGACGATCGACCGCTCGGTGCGCGTCGCCGTCAGATAGGCGCGGTTGACCTCGACGATGACGAACTCGGGGGACAGCACCAGCAGCGGGGACAGGACCGCGTCGAACAGCCGCCGGAAGTCGGGGGCGTCGGGCATGGGCGGACCTCCGGGTCCCGTACGTCGGATCAGGGATCGAGGCGGTAGCCGTACCCGCGGACGGTGGTGATCCGCGGGGCTGCGGGGGAGAGGTCCGCGAGCTTGCCGCGCAGCCGGTACACGTGCTCGACCACGGTCGCGGGCTGCTGCCAGGACGCCGAACCCCAGATCCGCTCCAGCAGTTGCTCCGGCGAGAACACCCGGCCGGGCGCGGCGGCGAGCATCTCCAACAGGGCGTACTCCTTGGGGCGAAGCATCAGCAGGGCGCCGTCGACGGAGGCCTGGCGCGCGGCCGTGTCGACGACCAGTCCGCCCGCGTACAGCAGGGTCGGTGCCTCCGGCGGCTGCGAGCGCCGCAGTACGGCGTGGATGCGGGCCACCAGCTCCCGCTGGGAGAACGGCTTGACCAGGTAGTCGTCCGCGCCGATCTCCAGCCCGGCCACCCGGTCGGCCTCGGCGCCGCGGCCCGTGACCACGATGACCGGGAGCTGGCTCGTGGAGCGCAGGGCCCGTAGAAGCTCCAGTCCGCTGCCGTCGGGCAGGCCCAGGTCCAGGACCGCCAGATCGATCGAGCTCTCGTACAGGACGGACTTCCCGGCGCGGGCGTCGATGGCCCAGGTGACGGTGAATCCCGCGCGCTCCAGATAGGAACGGCACATCAGTGCGAAGTCGGGGTCGTCCTCGATCAGGGCGAGGTGCGGGCGCATTCCGCATCACCTGGCCCGCCCGGCACCCGCCCGTTGTGTCGCTGATGAGCGGGCGTTGATGCCCAGACCATGTGGCGAAGGTAGAACAGTAGGCACCCACGGTTCAAGGGGGAGCCGCTCGGGGGGATTTCCGGCGCGGGCACGTACGGCGCGGGGACGGACGTACCGCCGCACGCGTCCGCGCCGGAACTGGTCATCGGTACGACGACGGGGACGGACCACCGTGCACGACGACAGCCTGGCACCCGTCACCACCCTGCCCTGGCCCCCGGGGCCCGCGGACCTCCCGCTCATGGGCGGCGTCGAGGGTCTGCTCGTCGCCGAACTGCACGGCGACCTCGACCTGGCGACCACCCACCACCTGCGCTATTGGCTGGACTCGCTCGCCGCCCTCGCGGCCCCGGCCTACGTCCTCGACCTGCGCCCGGTCTCCTTCGTCGACTCCGCCGGACTGGGCCCGGTGCTGCGCCTGCGCCGCCGGGTGCTGGCGGACGGCGCCGCCTTCGCGGTGGTCTGCTCGCCGGGCACCCGGCGCCTGCTGCGGGCGCACGGCACGCTGGAGCTGCTGGACCCGGTCGACTCGATGGGCGAGGCGACCGTACGTCTGACGTAGGGCCGTCGGGTTCGACGCGCGGGTCGGCGCCTCCGTGGCTAGCGTGGGGAAGCGGACCGCGCACCGATTCGGAAGGGCCGAGACCATGGCCGTAGCACCTGAGGGAACCCCCTGTTGGGCCGACGCGATGTTCGGGGACGTCGAGGGAGCCAAGAGCTTCTACGGCGACGTCCTGGGCTGGACCTTCGGCGAGTCGTCGTCGGAGTACGGCAACTACACGCAGGCCTACGCGGACGGCAGGGCGGTCGCCGCCGTCGTGCCGCCGATGCCCGGGCAGGAGGGGCAGTCGCAGTGGTGCCTGTACCTCGCCTCCCCGGACGCGGCCGCCACCGCCGGGAAGATCCGGGACAACGGCGGCGAGATCCTCATGGAGCCGATGAAGGTCGGCGACTTCGGCACGATGTGCCTGGGCCGGGACCCGAGCGGGGTCGTCTTCGGCGTGTGGCAGGCGGGCGTCCACGAGGGCTTCGAGGCACCGCCCGAGCAGCGCGGCGCCTTCTGCTGGGCCGAGATCTTCACCCGCGAGCCGGAGAAGTCCGACGCGTTCTTCCCCGCGGTGTTCGGCTACGGCGCCCAGCAGATCCAGGACGACGCCATGGATTTCCGGATGTTCAACCTGGGCGACGACACGGTGCTCGGCCGGATGAAGATGACCGCGGAGTTCCCGCCCGAGGTCCCGGCGTACATCAACGTCTACTTCAACGTCGCCGACTGCGACGACGCCGTGGCCCGCGCCACCAAGCTCGGCGGGATCCTGCGCTTCGGCCCGACGGACTCGCCCTTCGGCCGTTTCGCGGCCCTCACCGACCCGCAGGGCGCGAACTTCTCCGTCGTCGACGTCACCACCACGCAAGGGGAGATGCCGGGGCTCACGGACGTGTCCTGACCGCCGTCAGCACCAGGGCGGTGTAGTGCATGACGAACGCGCCGCCCATCGCGTCGACCGCCTCGCCGAGGCCGGTGAGGAGGGCGTCGAGTCGCCGGGCCGGGAGCCGGTTGTGGCCGCCGAACGTGGGCACCTGGTCCAGCCACTCCGCGCGGGTGTACGACCGCTCCCAGCCGAAGTGCCACTCCTCGGGCTCGTCGAACGCGGCCGCCTTGTGGATGCCGTCGGTCGCGGGGCCGGAGACCTGGGCGTAGGCCTCGGTGCCGGACAGCCGGCGCCAGTCGAAGGGGAGGTCGGGCAGGGCCCGGGCGTAGGCGTCCGTGAACGCCTCGGCCACCTCCGGTGAGGGCTGGAAGGCGTTCCAGAGGAGCGCGAGGCGCCCGCCCGGTCGCAGGACCCGGGCCGCCTGTCCGGCACCGGCCACCGGGTCGACCCAGTGCCAGACCGTCCCCGCCACCACTGCGTCGAAGGTCCGGCCCGCCGGGTCCCAGTCCTCGAACTTCGCGACCTCCACGGCGAGCCCCTTGCCGCGCGCGAACTCGGCCATCCGCGCGTCGGGTTCGACTCCCAGCACCCGACAGCCCCGCGCCTGGAACGCCAGGCCCGCGATACCGGTGCCGGTACCCACGTCCAGCACGTCCCGGCCCGGACTCGTGGCGATGATCCGCTCCAGCAGAGCATCGGGATAACGCGGCCGGGTCCGGTCGTAGCGCTCGGCGTCGGCGCCGTAGGACTCCGCGGCTTCGCGGCGAATGAAGGATCCGTGCGAAGAAGTGGGCATGCGCCCACTCTAAGTGGGCACGTGCCCACTCGGCAAGAATCGTGCCCGGTGTTCGAAGAAGGGCGAGGTGACCAGTGCCGACAGGGATCGCCATCCGTGATGTGCGGGACCAGCTGTTCGACGCGGCGGAGCGGATCCTGCTCCGCGACGGGGCGAACGCGCTGACCAGCCGGGCGGTCACGACGGAGGCCGGGGTCGCCAAGGGGGTCCTGCACCGGCACTTCGAGGACTTCGACGCGTTCCTCGCCGAGTTCGTGCTCGACCGGGTGGGCCGGGTCGAGGCGCGCGGTGTCGCCCTGCTCGGCTCGGCGGGCACCGGCACGGTCGTCGACAACCTCGTCGAGGCGCTCACCGAACTGTTCGAGTCCATCGCCCTGCGCATCATGGGTTTGCTGATCTCGCGGGACGCCCTGCGCGCCCGGCTGCGGGAGATCAGGGGGCCGGGAGTGCCCGTGATGAAGGAGGCCGCGCGGATGGTCGCCGACTACCTCGCCGCGGAACGGGAGTTGGGGCGCGTCCCGGCGGGGGCGGACGTCGAGGTGGTCGCGCCCATGCTGATCGGGGCCGTACATCTGCTGTTCGCCGATGTGGAGGGCGCGGGGCCGGGCGCCTCCGAGGTGCGGCGGGTCGCGGCCGCGGCGCTGGCGGAGTACGGGGACTGAGGCGGGGCGTCACCGAGTTCGGGGACCCAGCTGCTGGCTGCTGTACCCCCGAGCGGCCGGTGCCCTCCCGCGCGCATGGCATGATCGGGCCCATGCGTGAACGAGTGGTGGCCGCGTGCGACGGGGCCTCGAAGGGAAACCCGGGACCGGCCGGCTGGGCCTGGGTCGTCGCCGACGAGACGGAGACGCCGGACCGCTGGGAGGCCGGCGCGCTCGGCAAGGCGACCAACAACGTCGCCGAACTCACCGCGCTGGAGCGGCTGTTGGAGGCGACCGACCCGGACGTCCCGCTGGAGGTCCGGATGGACTCCCAGTACGCCATGAAGGCCGTCACCACCTGGCTGCCCGGCTGGAAGCGCAACGGCTGGAAGACCTCCGGGGGCAAGCCGGTCGCCAACCAGGATCTCGTGGTCCGTATCGACGAACTCCTCGGCGGGCGTTCGGTCGAGTTCCGCTACGTCCCCGCCCACCAGGTCGACGGCGACCCCCTCAACGACTTCGCCGACCGCGCCGCGAGCCAGGCGGCGATCGTCCAGGAGGCCGCGGGCAGTGCCCTCGGCTCCCCGGTGCCGCCGCCGTCGCCGGACACCCCGAAAAAGACCGCGCGCCCCGCCCGGGCCAAGTCGCCCGGACGGAGCGGCGGTTCGTCCTCACGCACGATCAAGGCCAAGTTCCCCGGCCGGTGCCTGTGCGGCCGCTCCTACGCGGCCGGCGAGCCCATCACCAAGAACGGCCAGGGCTGGGGGCACCCGGAGTGCCGTACGGAAGCGGCCGGTTGACCCTGGGGCGCGGACTGCGCGCGCTCAGACCACCACGCCGCGCCACTCGCCGGTCTCCCGGCCGCGCTCCTCGATGAACTTCTTGAAGCGCTCCAGGTCGCCCTTGGTCTGCCGCTTCACGAAGCCGAGCTTGTCGCCCACCTTCTCGGTGACGCTGTCCGGATGGAAGTCCATCTGGAGCATCACCTTCGTGTGGGTCTCGTCGAGCCGGTGGAAGGTCACCGCCCCGGCCTGCCTGGCCTCGCCCGCGATGGTCGTCCAGGCGACCCGTTCGTCCGGGATCTGTTCGGTGATCTCCGCGTCGAACTCCCTGTGCACGCCGTTGACGCTGGTCACCCAGTGCGTGAGCGTGTCGGTCCGCTGCTCGATGCGTTCCACCCCGCTCATGAACTCGGGGAACGTCTCGAACTGCGTCCACTGGTTGTACGCCGTGTGCACCGGGACGCCGACCTCGATGGATTCCTCGACCTGAGACACGGGTGAATCCCTCCTTCGTCGTTGTCGGACTGTCCTGGCGCGGGTACCGCACGCCCCGCACCGCAAACCGTAAGAACGGGGCGGCCGCCCTTCCGTCGACTGCTACCCTGCGTTGCCAAACAATCGCTATAGGTAACTCCTAGGGGTATGCGTGAAGGTCGCCTGTGTCGGTGGCGGGCCCGCCGGCCTGTATCTCTCGATCCTGCTGAAGAAGCAGGACCCGTCCCACGACATCACCGTGTACGAGCGCAACCCGGAGGGTTCGACCTACGGCTGGGGCGTCACCTACTGGCGCGGACTGCTCGACAAGCTCCAGCAGTACGACCCCGAGTCCGCCCGTGCGATCGAGGAGCACTCGGTCACCTGGAACCAGGGCGTCGCCCGGGTCCGGGACGTGTCCACCCGGCGCGACAGCGACCTGGGCCACGGCATCGGCCGCCACCGCCTCCTGGAGATCCTCGCCGGCCGGGCCCGCTCCCTGGGCGTCCGGCTGGAGTTCGAGCACGAGATCACCGAGAAGAACCTGCCCGACGCCGACCTCGTCGTCGCCGGCGACGGAGTCCACAGCGCCCTGCGCACCGGGCGCGCCGACCACTTCGGCGCCGAGATCAAGGAGGGCCGCAACCACTACCTCTGGCTCGGCACCACCAAGGTCTTCGACTCCTTCACCTTCGCCTTCGCCGAGACCGACCACGGCTGGATCTGGTGCTACGGCTACGCCTTCAGCCCCGAGCGCAGCACCTGTGTCGTCGAGTGCGCGCCGGAGACCTGGAACGGCCTCGGCCTCGACCACGCCGACGAGGGCGAGGGGCTGGCCCTCCTGGAGAAGCTGTTCGCGGACATCCTCGACGGCCACGCGCTCATCGGCCGCTCGGCGGGTTCCGGAAGCGCCCAGTGGCTGAACTTCCGCACGCTCACCAACCGCACCTGGCACCACGACAACCTCGTCCTCCTCGGCGACGCGGCCCACACCACCCACTACTCCATCGGCGCCGGCACCACGCTCGCGCTGGAGGACTCCATCGCGCTGGCCCACGCGCTGCGTTCCCTGGACGAGCGCATCGACCTCCCCCAGGCCCTGGACCGCTACGAGCGGCAGCGCAAGGCCGAACTCCTCTCCATCCAGAGCGCGGCCCGCTACAGCGCGCAGTGGTACGAGAACCTGCCCCGCTACATCGACCTGCCGCCGGAGCAGATGTTCGCCCTGCTCGGCCAGCGCCACTCGCCCCTGCTGCCGTACGTCCCGCCGCAGCTCTACTACCGCATCGACCGGGCCGCCGGACGGCTGGAACCGCTGCGGAGGCTGAAGCGCTGGCTCGGGCCGAAGATCGCCCGGAGCGTGCACGCGAAGCGGATGACCTCGGGCAAGTAAGCCGCGCTGTTGGGTGAATGGCGATTCACCGCTAGGGTGAATCGCCATTCACCCGTTTTTCATGCCCGGAGTCGCTATGGAGAAGACCGGCCCGATACCTCGGCTCACCGTGCCGGTGCTGGCCTTCGGCGGCATCCTCATGGCCGTCATGCAGACGGTGGTCGTGCCCCTGCTGCCCGACCTGCCCCGGCTGACGAACTCCTCGCCGGGCGCGGTCTCCTGGATGGTCACGGCGACCCTGCTCTCGGGGGCCGTCCTCACCCCCGTCCTCGGACGGGCCGGTGACATGTACGGCAAGCGGCGGGTCCTGATGACCGCCCTCGGGCTGATGACCCTCGGCTCGGTCGTGTGCGCCCTCACGAACGACATCGGGATCCTCATCGCCGCCCGCGCCCTCTCGGGCGCCGCCTCCGCCGTCGTACCGCTGTCGATCAGCATCCTGCGCGACGAACTCCCGCCGGAGCGCCGGGGCGGGGCGGTGGCGCTGATGAGCTCGACCGTCGGCATCGGCGCTGCCCTGGGGCTGCCGCTCGCCGCGATGATCGTGCAGTACGCCGACTGGCACACCATGTTCTGGGTGACCGCGGCCCTCGGTCTCCTCGGGGTCGGCTCGGTCGGATGGGCCGTGCGCGAGTCGCCGATTCGGGAGCCCGGGCGCTTCGACGTCGTCGGGGCGCTCGGACTGGCCGTCGGGCTGGTGTGTCTGCTGCTCGGCGTCTCGCAGGGCGGGCAGTGGGGGTGGGGGAGCCCGCGGATCCTGGGGCTGTTCGGCGCCTCCGTCGTCGTCCTCGCGCTGTGGTGGTGGCAGCAGCTGCGGGCCGAACGGCCGCTCGTCGACCTGAAGTTGGTGGCCGAACCCCGGGTCGGCCTGTCCCACGTGGCCGCGCTGTTCACCGGGTTCGCCTTCTACGCCAACTCCCTGGTCACCGCCCAGCTGGTGCAGGCGCCCGCGGCCACCGGGTACGGGCTCGACCTGACCATCGTGGAGACCGGCCTGGTGCTGCTGCCGGGCGGCGTCATCATGCTGCTGTTCTCACCCGTCTCCGCCCGGATCTCGGCGGCGCGCGGACCGCGGGTGACGCTCGCGATCGGGGCCCTGGTCATCGCGCTCGGGTACGCCGTGCGGATCGTCGACAGCCGTGACCTCTGGATGATCATCGTGGGCGCCGCGGTCGTCGGCACCGGCACCACCCTCGCCTACTCGGCGCTGCCCACCCTGATCCTGCGCGCCGTCCCGGCCTCGCAGACGGCCTCCGCCAACGGCGTCAACGTCCTCATGCGGACCATCGGCCAGGCCGTCTCCAGCGCCGCCGTGGCCGCCGTACTGGTGCACCACACGAGCCTGGTCGGCGGGGCCTCGCTGCCCACGCTGCACGGCTATCTGCTGGCCTTCGGCATGGCGGGCGCGGTCGCCCTGGCCGCGAGCGCCACCGCCCTCACCATCCCGGGCGACCCCGCGCCCGGGAGCGCGCGGCCGGCCGAGAGCCGTCCCCGGGATGCCCGGGACGGGGCGATGGAGGGAGCATGAGGGGCGTGAGCACCACCGGATCCGCCGCCGCGCCCGCCGCACCGACCGCCCGCCGCGACGCCGAGTCGACGAAGGCCGCCATCCTGCGGGCCGCCCGCCACCTCCTGGCCCGCACCGCGCACGCCGACATCACGCTCAAGGCGGTCGCCGAACGCGCCGGTGTCAGCCCGCCGTTGATCGTCAAGTACTTCGGCAACAAGGACGCCCTCTTCGCCCGCGTCATGTCCTTCGAGTCCGACGCGGACGCCCTCCTGGACGCGCCGCTGGACGACCTCGGCCGCCACATGGTCCACCACGTCCTCACCGGTCAGCTCGAACGCGGCGCCGACCCCCTGCTCCGCATCGCCTTCGCCCCGGTCCAGGGCGAACAGGGCGACATCCTCCGCGTCAACTTCCGTGCGCAGGTGGTCGACCGCCTCGCGGAACGCCTCGAGGGCGAGGACGCGGGCCTGCGCGCGGAGCTGGCCGTGGGCACGCTGCTGGGCCTGGGCGTGATGTACGGCATCGCGAGAGGAACCCACCTGAGGGCATCCGCGGTGGAGGATGTCGTCGACCGGTACGCGCCCACGGTGCAGGCCCACTTGACCCCCTAACGGAACAGCCGGTCGAGGAACGCGGTGCCGAACACCCCGTGCGGATCCAGCCGGTCCAGCACCCCCGAGGCCTGCCCCCACACCGCCTCGCCGAACGACGACGGCACCACGGACTCCAGCACCTCCGCGTCCTCCCAGACCGCGTCCTCCGTATAGGCCCACCCCTTGGACCACTCCACCCGGGTCAGCGGATACCCGTCGAACAGGAACCGCTCGATCTCCCGCAGGAAGGCCTCCGCGTACGGCGTCCCCGGCAGCGTCAGGATGTCCAGCCACACCGCCGTGTCCCACTCGGGGTGGTCGTCGCTCGCCCGCAACGCCGACAGCAACGGCGCCCGCGCGCCCGCCACTTCGGCGTCGGCCGGATCGTCGAGCCCCGTCACCCGGATCTCGACCGTGCCGTTCACCGGGAACTTCCCCTGCGCGGCGTACACGGCCAGCCGCTCGCGGTAGAAGTCCGTGAACTCCGAGACGACCCGCTGTACTTGGTCCCGCGAGGTCAGCACCGCGTACCCGTTCGCCGTCACCCGCAGTGTCGTCGGCTTGATGTACAGCAGCGTGTTCTTGGACGGCCCCCAGATGTCCGCCGAAAGCGTCGCCGTGAGCCCCACCGTCGCCACGTCGAGCTGCGCGTTCCCCAGCACCGGCGCCAGATACCAGGCCGCGTCCGACACCATCCGCCCCGCCAGGTCCGCGACGAGGGTCGGGACGTTGTCGGAGAAGGGGTAGTTGTACGGCGTGGTCACGCGCCGCGAGGTGAGCGGCTTGGTCGGCGCCACACTCCACACCTTCAGCCACGGGAACTCCGTGAACGCGAACCAGATCGCCTCGACCCGCCCCGCCTCCTCCAGGAAGCTCGCGAAGGTCCGCCCGTCGCCGCCGGGCGCCGCGAAGAGTTCGGCCGCCGGGATGTCGACCCGGCTCACACACCGCAGATTGCTGTTGGCGCCGACCCTCAGGACCACCTCGGTGACGAGGGCCCGCCCGAGATGGGTGAGCAGCGCGGCACTGTCGGCCTCGGCGCGGCTGAACTCCCGCAGCACGTACGCCCCTTGGCCCTCGTCCCACACCACCGCCGTCAGCGCCACGATCCGGTTGCTGAGCGAGCCGTACGTCTGACCCGGCAGCCGCTCCTCCCCGTCGGCCGCCACGGCAGTACCGTGCGCGTCGATCGCCAGCGCCCCGCCCAGCGTGAGATCACCGGGCGCGGGCGCGGCGGTGACCCCGAGCCCGTGCTCCTCCAGGTAGGTGAGCAGCGCCTCCAGCGTGACGCCGGTGCCGGCCCGCACCGCGGAGCCGGAGTCCAGGGAGAGGCCGGTGAGGTGGGAGGCGGTGTCGACGAGGAGGACCGGCGCGTCGGACGCCGTGCCCTCCGTGATCGTCAGCGGGGACCAGCCGTGCGAGGAACCCCGGGCGCGTACTCGCCAGCCGTGCCGCCAGGCCCAGTTGACGACCTCGACCACCTGATCGGGGTCGGCCGGCGCACAGGCCCACAGCCCGTCGGCGGTGATCTCGCCGACCCAGTTCCGATAGGCCGAGCGGTACAGGGCCACGTCCGAGGGGAAGTCCGGCAGCTCCTCGGCCGCGGCGGCCGGATCGGCGGGCAGCAGAATCGGGACGGCGGCCAGGGCGGCGGCGCTCGCGAGGAAGCCGCGGCGGGTCCAGGACGGGGTGTCCCGCGGGTGGTCGCTGGGGTGGTTGCTCACTGAACGATCAGTCACGGGGTCACGCTAGGCGTCGTTTGACACGTGCATGCCTCACCTCGAAGCGTGTCACCCATGTGAGTGAATAATTCACATGTGGAGGCCCGGAGCCGCCGATTCCGCGCAGGTCGGCGACGGGTGACAGACTGACGCCATGGACGAGCGCACATTCGACAGGTCCCAGCAGCACGCATCCGTCGTCGGACTCGGCACCTGGCAACTCGGGGCCGACTGGGGAGACGTCGACGACAAGGAAGCCCTCTCGGTACTGGAGGCGGCGGCCGAGTCGGGGGTCACCTTCTTCGACACGGCCGACGTCTACGGCGACGGACGCAGCGAGCAGACCATCGCCTCCTTCCTGAGCGGCCGGCCCGACCTGCATGTGCTGGTCGCCACCAAGATGGGCCGCCGCGTCGACCAGATCCCCGAGAACTACGTCCTCGACAACTTCCGCGCCTGGAACGACCGTTCGCGCCGCAACCTCGGCGTCGACCGCATCGACCTGGTGCAGCTGCACTGCCCGCCCACGCCCGTCTACTCCAGCGACGAGGTCTTCGACGCCCTCGACACCCTGGTCGAGGAGGAGCGCATCGCCCACTACGGCGTGAGCGTGGAGACCGCCGCGGAGGCGCTCACCGCGATCGCCCGCCCGGGCGTGGCCAGCGTGCAGATCATCCTCAACGCCTTCCGCATGAAGCCGCTGTACGAGGTGCTCCCGTCCGCCCGGGAGGCGGGCGTCGGCATCATCGCCCGCGTCCCGCTCGCCTCGGGCCTGCTCTCCGGCAAGTACACCGCGGACACGGTCTTCCCGGAGAACGACCACCGCACCTACAACCGGCACGGCGAGTCCTTCGACGTCGGCGAGACCTTCTCCGGCGTCGACTACCGCACCGGTGTCGAGGCGGCCGCCGAGTTCTCCGCCCTGGCCCCCGAGGGCTACACCCCGGCCCAGCTCGCCCTGCGCTGGATCATCGAGCAGCCCGGCGTGACCACCGTCATCCCCGGCGCCCGCAACCCCGAGCAGGCCCGCGCCAACGCGGCCGCCGCCAAGCTGCCCCCGCTGTCCGAGGAGACCCTCACGGCGATCCGGGACCTCTACGACCGCCGCATCAAGGACCAGGTCGAGAGCCGCTGGTGAACCCGCACGGCCCCGGGAGCGCGCTCCCGGGGCCGGCTGTTTGAACGATCAGGTACCGGATACCCGGACCGCATGGTCGACACGGTGACACGGACAGGCCGCGACGAGACCCAGGAAGAACGCGCGGACCGCATGTGGAGCGAACTCATCCAGGAGATCCGGGTCGCGCAGACGGGTGTCCAGATCCTGTTCGGCTTCCTGCTGACGGTGGTCTTCACACCGAAGTACGACGACCTGGCCCACACCGACCAGGTCATCTACATCGTGACCGTCGTCCTCGGCTCCTGCGCCACCGGCGCCCTCATCGGGCCGGTCTCCCTGCACCGTCTCGTCTCGGGGCGACGCATCAAACCCCAGGCCGTGCGGATCGCCTCCCGGCTGACCTTCGTGGGCCTCGTCCTCCTCCTGACGACGATGACGGCCGCCCTGCTGCTGATCCTGCGCGTCGCGACCCACGACTCCTGGGTGCCGTGGCTCGTCACCGCGGTCGTGGCGTGGTACCTGCTGTGCTGGTTCGCGCTGCCGCTGTGGACCCGGCGCCGCTATACGACGAAGTGAGCCGCTTCAGCTGTCGGTCGTGCACGCGGCTCAGGACCAGCACCGAGACGGTGGCGCCGATCAGCGCGCAGAACATGTCCCACTGCGTGTCCCACACATCGCCCTGCGTCGCCAGGAACGCGTCCGCCGCGTGACCGCCCGCCACCGCGGCCGCCCACTCCAGCATCTCGAAGACCGCGCTGAACGCCAGGCACGCGCACACCGTCAGCGGCGCCAGCCAGCGGCTGCCCCGCAGCGGCGAGGTACGGCTGAGCACCTCCCGTACCAGAACCGCCGGTACGAAGCCCTGCATGAGGTGGCCGAGACGGTCGTACGGATTGCGGTCGAGCCCGAAGGTGCCCCGCACCCAGTCGCCGAGCGGCACCTGCGCGTAGGTGTAGTGGCCGCCCACGATCAGCACGAGCGCGTGCACCGCCAGCAGACAGCACAGCAGGTCGGTCAGCGGGAAGCGGCGCCAGGTCAGGGCGATCAGCGGCAGCCCGACCAGGACCCACACGGTCTCCAGGAACCAGGTCGTGCGGTCGCGCGGGCCCCAGGCGGACAGGGCCAGCGCGGCGATCACGGCCCAGGCGAGCAGGACGGGCAGCGGCCGTCGCACAGCGGTCATCGGATGCTCCTTGTCGTAGGAGCCTCATCGTCGGGGCGGACAGGCCGCGACGGCATGAGTACGGCTACTCAGTCGGCCCGCGCTGTACGGCTCAGCCGCCCGCGATGACCGAGGCCAGGAACTCGTCGACGCTGACCTCCTCCTGGCCCGTCGGCACGATCTCGCGGGTCTCGCACAGGAAGGCGGTGAGCGCGGGGGCCCAGGCGAAGACCACCGCGTGCTGGCGCTGCCCGTCGGAGCGCGCGTCGCCGTAGAAGTCCATGCGCAGCTCCTCCCAGACACCGGTCGAGACGGGGCGCAGTCTCACGTCCCCCACCCCGACCGGGCCGCGCAGTCCGTCGGCGAGCATCTCCCGGTCCAGCCGCCAGCGCGCCAGCACCCGGCCGTCGTGGCTGAACACTGCGGTGACGGCGAACGGGTCCGAGGCGTCGTAGCCCAGGTGGGCGAGCACGGGACAGCGGCCCGTCTCGCCCGCCTGCAGTTGCACGACGAGGGTCTTGTGCGCGGTCCGGTGCGCGAAGGAGTTCACCTGGAGGCCTCCGGGGAGAAGGACGTAGGACCCTCTAGTACCCCTCCCGCGCCCAAGATGCTCAGTCGTTCGGGTGATTGTCCTTCGCTCCGCGCAGAGCGGACAGACAGGACGCGATGGCCTGCTGGAGTTCCTCCAGGCGCTGGACCATGTCGTCCTCGTAGAAGTCCTGGGCGTCGTCGAAGGTCAGCTCCTCGAACGCCTTGGTCGCCTTCTGGAGGCTGCTGTAGAACTTCGTCCGCCGCTCCTGGACCCGGAGGTCGGGGTCGGCCTCGACGGCCTCGGCGACGAGGTTCTTCATCGTGTCGAAGGCCTCGGCCGCCCACTCGCCGGTGTCCTCGTCCTCGTCCAGCTCCTCCAGGAGGGACAGATGGCGCTCGGCCTCCTGGCGCAGGTCGACCGGTGCGTCGATGGTCTGCCCGGCCGGTGTCTTGACCTGGCCGGACTCGGCGATCTGGCGGACGTAGCCGATCCGGTCGGCGGCCCTGCTCTCGGTGGCCACCGCCTTCTTCAGGTCGTCGGTGCGCACCACGTCCCGGGCCAGCGAGGCCTGAAGCTCCGGGTCCTCCTTGATCCGGTCCAGCAGGGCGCTGCGCGCCGCCCGGGCGGTGGAGGGGTCGGCGAGGATCGCGGCGCGCAGCGCGGTCGGGTTCTCCGCGACCTCCAGCGCCTTGGTCGGGCGGATGCCCTCGGCCTCGGCGGCCTCGGCGATGGCCGTGCCCCGCTCGGAGCCGGAGCTGTTGCGCGAGCTGTAGTAGCTCAGCCACACGTCCGCGTCCGGCAGCTCCACCTCCTGGCCCGGCGCCAGCGCCTCGAAGTGCGGGACCATGCCGTCGTCGGCGGCCCGGTCCCAGGCCTTGTAGTAGCGCATGACGCGCTCGGGCGAGCAGCCGGCCAGCTCGGCGAACTCCTTCGCCGAGACCTTGGGCGTCTCGTCCGCGCCCTGGCCGCCGGGCCGTACGCTGCGCGCCACCATCAGGCCGAAGGTCCATGCGCCGGTCCGCGCGTAGACCCCGAACTCGCGGGCGTCCCGCGCGACGAGGTCGTTCAGGGGCGCGGAGGATGTCTCGGCCGAGGTCTCGGACGGGTCGATCGCAAGGGTCACGGGTGCTTCTCCTGGGCAGGCTTGTTCGAACCGCACACTGTGCAGGTCGGAAGCCTAAGCCACCCGTGCGCGCCGCCCCGTCAGGCCGCTCCGCTCAGCCGAGCGCGTCGCGCAGCGCCGGCAGCAGCGTCTTCGCCGACCAGTCCAGGTACTCCGGCTGCGAGTCGCCGCCGATCTGCACCAGCGCGATCTCGGTGAACCCCGCCTCCGCGTACGGCCGTACGGCCTCCACGAAGGCGTCGGGATCGTCGCCGCACGGGATGGACGAGGCCACGTCGTCCTCCGTCACGAACTGCGTGGCCGACTCGAAGGAATCCGGGTGCGGCAGCTCGGAGTTGACCTTCCAGCCGTTGCCGAACCAGCGGAACTGCGAGTGCGCCCGCTTCACGGCGGTGTCCCGGTCCGGGTCGTAGCAGACCGGGAGTTGGCCCACCCGCGGCTTGCCGGCGCCGCCGTGCCGGTCGAAGGCCTCCAGCAGGCCGGCCTTCGGTTCGGTGGCGATGACGAGGTCGGCGAGCCGGCCCGCGAGCGCGCAGGACTGCTCGCCGGAGACGGCGATACCGATCGGCGGCGGGGCGTCGGGAAGGTCCCACAACCGGGCCGACTCCACGTCGAAGTGGGTCCCACGATGGTTCACATGGCCGCCCTCGAAGAGCGCGCGGATGATCTCCACCGCCTCCTCCAGCATCTCGTGCCGTACGTCGGCCGACGGCCAACCGCCGCCCACCACATGCTCGTTGAGGTTCTCGCCGGAGCCAAGACCGAGCCGGAAGCGGCCCTCGGACAGCAGCTGCAGCGTGGCCGCCTTCTGCGCCACCACCGCCGGGTGGTAGCGGACCGTCGGACAGGTCACGTACGTCATCAGCGGGATCCGCGAGGTCGCCTGGGCGGCGGCCCCGAGCACGCTCCACGCGTACGGTGAGTGACCCTGCGAGCGCAGCCACGGAAAGTAGTGGTCCGAGGTCACCGAGAAGTCGAAGCCCGCCTCTTCCGCCCGCACCACATGGTCGACGAGCTCACGGGGGCCGGCCTGCTCCGTCATCATCGTGTATCCGATTCGCACCATGCGTACCGGGTCCCCTGACGGCGGAGCCGAAAACGGCGCCAGGATGTCCGCATGCGCTCTCTGCCTACGAGTCCCCCCGCTGCCCAGGGCGTCGACGCCTCGAAGGTCCACGCCTTCCTCGACGCCCTCGAATCCGCCCCGGACATCGAGCCGCACAGCCTCGTGCTGCTGCGGCACGGTCACGTCGTCGCGTCCGGCTGGTGGGCGCCGTACGGACCGGAGCGTCCGCAGCTGCTGTACTCGCTCAGCAAGAGCTTCACCGCGACGGCCGCCGGGTTCGCCGTCGCCGAGGGGCTGATCCGGCTCGACGACCCGGTGATCTCGTACTTCCCGGAACTCGACGCCGAGGTCACCGACCCGCGCACCCGCGCGATGCTCGTCCGGCACATTGCTTCCATGTCGAGCGGGCACGTGGAGTGGACCTTCGACCCGGCGCTCGCGCTCGATCCCCACGACATCGTCCGCGGCTTCCTGCTGCTCCCGCCGGACCGGGACCCGGGCACCGTCTTCCTCTACGACCAGCCCGCCACCTACACGCTCGCGGCGATCCTCCAGCGCGTCACCGGCCGGACGCTGACCGCCTACCTGCGGCCCCGGCTGTTCGACCCGCTCGGCATCGGCGAGGTGGCGTGGCTGCACGACCGGGCGGGCCGGGAGCTGGGCTTCAGCGGGCTGCACGCCACCACCGACGCGGTCGCCCGGCTCGGGCAGCTGTATCTGGCGCGCGGTGTGTGGGAGGGCGAGCGGGTGCTGCCCGAGGCGTGGGTGGCCGAGGCGACACGCGTGCAGATCGCGAACGGGGAGGGGACTTCGGACTGGGAGCGGGGCTACGGCTTCCAGTTCTGGATGTCCCGGCACGGCTACCGCGGCGACGGCGCCTACGGGCAGTTCTGTGTGGTGCTGCCCGAGCAGGACGCCGTGCTCGCGCTCACCTCGGAGACCACCGACATGCAGAAGGTGCTGGACCTCGTCTGGCAGCACCTGCTCCCCGCGTGCGGGCCCGCCCCGCTGAGCGGCCGGGAGAGCGTGGACAAGGCGCTGGCCGAGCGGCTCGGCCTGCTCGCGGTGGCGCTGGCCGAAGGCTCTCCGAGGGAGGGGGACGTCACGGTCTTCACTCCCTACGGCGGTGTCTGTGCCGGCCAGCCGACGCTGACCGCTGTCGAAGCCGGACCGGAAGGCCGGCTCACCCTCGTCGAGGACGGCCACCGACTGGAGCTGCGGCTGCGGCCGGGCGTCTGGACGGTCACCGAGGACGATGTGCCCGCAGCCGTCAGCGGGGGTTGGACCGACGAGGACACCCTCGCCGTGGACGTGGCGTTCCTGGAGACGCCCCACCATCTGCTGGTGACCTGTTCACGGAGCGACCGGACGTTCACCGCGCGCTGGCGTACCCAGCCGCTGCACGACGGTCCGCTGCGTCGGATGCGGGCGCCCCGGGGCTGAGGGCGCTCAGTCCTCGGGTACGTCGAAGGTCTTGAAGAACGCGTCGAGCGCGTCCTGGTTCGCGTCGTCGTTCCAGTCGGCGGACGGTGTCGTCCACCGCAGCGAGTAGCCGCTGCCCCCGCCGACCAGGAAACCCCGGCCGAGCGTGCGCACTTGAGCGCCGTCGACGTCCTCGACCCACTGCATGTCGGCGGCCTTGCGGCCCTGGTAGGTCGTCGCGCGGATGTCGCCGAGGCGCTCGTAGCCGGTGTGCGTCTCCAACTCCGGCTCCACGTCGTCGCGCCAGACGACCACCGGGTCGGGGCCCACGACCTTGCTGTACGTGACGGCCAGGGTGCGCGGGTCCCCGGCGGCACCGAAGGTGACGCGGTAGGCCAGGTCGTCCTGGCGGGAGGTCTCCAGCACCTTCCAGCCCTTGGGCAGCGAGATCGAGAAGCCTTCGGGGGAGTGGTACTCGCTGAACCCCGGCGGCAGCCCCGTGCCCGGTGTGGCGGAGGCGCTCTTCGTCGGTGTGGGCGTCGGAGACGCCGTCGTGGGAGGGCTGGAGGGCTTCCCGTCGATCCGGTCCCCGGAAGGGCTCGCAGAAGGGTTCGTGGATGGGGAGGGCGGCGAGGAGGCGGCGGCCGAGGTGACCGGGGCACTCGGCTCGTCGCCGGCCGAGGTGTCGTTGAAGGGCAGCGAACTGGTGGCGGTGAGGACGGCGGCGGCCACCGTGACGACGGCCAGCGCGGTCCCGGCGATCAGCAGACGGCTGTTGCGGGCCGGGGCGGCCGCGTACCAGACGCGCAGCCGGGGCCTCGGCTCCTCCGGCGCACTCGCATCGGACTCCTCGTCGATGATCCGGTCGAGCGTGCCGCGGACCGCGGCACGGGTCAGCCGCTCCGTGGAGTTCTTGCGCAGCAGCCCCTGCACGATCGCCGTGAGCGGCCCGGCCCGCAGCGGCGCGCGCAACGGCAGCCGGTCCACCCCCTTGAGCGTGGCCGCCGGACGGTCGCGGTCCCGGAAGGGCGGCCGGCCCTCGACCATCGTGTACAGGATCGCGCCGAGCGCCCACAGGTCCGCGGCCGGCCCGATGCGCTCGTCGCGGGCCTGCTCCGGGGAGGCGTACGACGGTGCCGAGAGCCTCGGCGCGAGGGTCGCCCCGGCCAGGCCGAAGCCGGTGACCACGACGGAACCCTGGTTGCCCACGAACACCTGCCCCGGGCTCAGTTCGCCGTGGGTGATGCCCTCGCCGTGCGCCGCGTCCAGGACCTCTAGCAGCTCCAGACCGATGCGTGCCGCCCGGGCCGGGTCGAACGTCCCCTGCTGGGCGAGGAGTTCGCCGAGCGGGACGCCGTCGACGCACTCGGTCACGGTCCACAGGGCGCCGTCCTGCTCGACGGCGTCGAGCACCGCGACGACCCGGCCGGGCGCGAGGACCCGCATGGTCTTGGACATCCGCACGACACCGGCGGCGGTGCGCTGCGCCGTCTCCGGGTCGGTATCGGGAGGCAGGCCGACCTGGGTGAGCAGACAGGGCCGCTCGGTCGTGATGTCCTCGCCGTACCAGCAGGTCCGGTTGGTCTCGCCGTGCAGGACGTCCAGGGGACGGTACCGACCGGCGACCAACTCATGTGTGGAGACGTGCGCCTTGACCATGCTCATCCCTCGCTGAACCCCTGGCTCTCACCTTTCACAGACTTACGGCGGGCGCGGCTGGATCTGTTCAATCAAACCCTCAACCGATGGACAACGCTGTCCAGTTGTTCATCTCCTGTACGACGGGTCAGGAGAACAGTGCCGCAGGTGACCGGAGTTGTGCGTCTCGGGGCGGCCCGAGACGCCCGGCCCACCCGCGGCAGGTCGGCCGTCTCAGTGCTGCTGGGGTTTCTGCGGGGTCTCCTCGCTCGGACGGACCACGACATAGCCCTGGCCCTGGAGCATCAGCTGGACGGCCTCGCCGGAACCGCCGCGCAGCATCGAGCCGATGGACTGCGAGCGGTGCAGCGAGGTGTTCAGGCCGGCGGTCCAGCCGACCACCGCGTCCGTGTCGACGTACACCGGGTACTCCTGGGAGACCGGGATGACCAGCGGGTTGCCCTCGCAGACCAGCCCGAGCCTGCCGTGGCCCGTGAAGACGCTGTTGAACAGGCCGCCGCCTGCGATCCCCGCGCCCTTCACCGTCGAAATGCGGTAGGCCAACGTGGCGTCGAAACACAGGACGTTGCGGCCGTTGACGGTGAACTCGTCGCCCTGCTCGACGTCGACGATGAAACAGTTCTGGGCCTCGTGCGCGAACCAGGCCTCGCCCTGGCCGCGCACCGTCATCAGCGGCAGGCCCTCGCCGGTGACGGCCCGCTTGAGCATGCCGCCCACGCCCTGGCCCTTGCGCTCGAACTGGAGATTGCCGCGGTAGGCGATCATCGCGCCCTGGCGGGCGAGCATCTCGCCGTGCACCGCGTACCTGATGCACTTGGAGTTCTCGACGGTCATGCCCGGCGCCGTGGCCGGCTGCACCATGTGCTCACTGGAAAACAGGTCACCCTTCATGAGGGGCATCGTGGCCCGGAGGGTTTCGTTCCGCCAAGATCCCTTCCGGCGTGGCGAGTTCGCGGTGCTGCTTCCGGCAGGCGCGAGGACTTCAGGCGCCGAACAACTGCGTCCAGTACGTGCCCGCCGGGCCGCCGCCCGCGAAGCCGATGCCGATGTGGGTGAAGTCGGGCTTGAGGATGTTGGCGCGGTGGCCGGGGCTGTTCATCCAGCCCTCCACGACCTCGGCCGGGGTGCGCTGCCCGCAGGCGATGTTCTCGCCGATCGTGCGCCGGCTGGAGCCCGCGGCGGCGGCCCGGTCCCAGGGCTGGGTGCCCTCGGGCGAGGTGTGGGAGTAGAAGGCGCGGACCGCCATGTCCGTGCTGTACGCCTGCGCGGCGGACGTGAGGTGCGCGTCGACGGCCAGGGGGCGCAGACCGGCCCTGGCCCGCTCCCGGTTGGTGAGGTCGACGACCTCGTCGGCGGTCCGCCGGAGATCGCCCGGACCGAGCGGCCTCGCCCACAGCGCCGTCCAGTACGTGTCGCCGTCGCGGCCGCGGACCTGGGCCACGCCGACGTGGACGACGTCACGGTCGTACAGGGCGCGGCGGGCCTGGTCGGTGCGCAGGCAGTAGTCGACGAACTCCGCGGCGGTACGCGGGCCGGAGACCAGGTGCTCCCGGACCGTGACGTACGCGTACCCGGTGGCCGCGAGGCGCTGGTGCACGGAGACACCGTCCGGCCCCTCGCCGCCGAGGCGTCCGGCGGAGGCCATCGCGGAGGCGTGGGCGTGGGCGGCGGTGGTGAGGCGGGCGTCGAGGACGACCGGGGGTGAACCGGCTTGGGCGCGGGCGGAGTTGACGAGGGGGAGGAAGCCGTCGGGGCCCGGGGGAGCGGGGGAGTGCATCGTGGCGCCCTGGGCGGGGCGCGCGGTGGGCGTCGGCGGGGTAGGGCGTGTGTCGTGCCCAGGAGCGGGCGGCGGGGTCGGACGTGCGGATGCCGATCCGGCCCGCGTCGGCGCCGTCGGGGAGGCGGCCCCTGTCGGCGTTGTCCGTGACGCGGTCCCCGCCGGCTCGTCCAGGACGTCCACCCCGAAATCCCGTGCCAGGCCGGCGAGTCCGTCGGCGTACCCCTGGCCCAGGGCCCGCAGCTTCCAGCCGTCCCCGCGCCGGTATATCTCCGCCAGCAGCAGGACCGTCTCCTGGCGTGGCCGGGGCGGGGCGAACCGGGCCAGCGCTCGGCCGCCCGCATCCGTCACGTGCAGGACGGGTGCGGGCAGCCGGCCCAGGGGAGTGGTGGGGTCGGCCGGGCTGACGACCACCGTGACCCGGCTCGCCCCGGCCCGCAGCCGGCGCGGATCGACGGTGAGCGTGTCCCCGGACAGGTGGGCGCCGGGTGCGCCGGGCTGGTTGTAGAACACGAAGTCCGCGTCGCCCCGGACCTTGCCGCCCTCGTCCGTGACGAGCGCGGACACGTCGAAGGGGCCGGGCACCCGGACGGTCACGGCCCCGGCGGGGAGGGGCAGATTGCCCCCGGGGACCAACTCGCTCATGGTGCCGCCCTGCTGTCGTCTCTCGGCTCGTCCCGATCAACGCGCACCGGGACGCCCGGGTTCCCGACCCCGCGGGGAAACCGCTCAGCCCAGCGGAACCGCCGGCGCCACGTCCTCCTGCCGCTCCACCGGTGCTACCCCGCGCCGCACCTTCACCGACTTCCCGCAGAACGCGGAGTCCAGCGTGCGCAGCATCGTGGTGAGGACCGTGCCGTTGTTGGACGTGTTGACGGCGGCGGCCAGACTCCGCTTCCCGTCCTTCGACGCGAACGCGTACGTGTAGAAGCCCTGCACGGCACCCGTGTGGCCGTACACCGACACCCCGCACGACAGATCACGACGGCGCAGTCCGAGGCCGTACGCCTGACCGGTCCCCGCCGGTACCCACCGCTCCATCTGCGCCAGCCGCGCGGCCGAGGTGAGCCGGCCCCTGAGCAGTGCGGACAGGAAGGTGTTGAGGTCCCGCGTGCTGGAGATCAGCGCCCCCGCGCTCTGGGCCCACGACACGGTCTGCTCGGTGGCGTCGACCAGGGCCGCGCCCGCCCGGTCCGGGGTGAGGTAGCCGTGGGCGTGCCGGCCCGGGATCCTCAGGGCGGGGTGCACATAGAAGGTGTCGCGCAGCTTCAGCGGCCGGATGATCCGGTTCTCGTACTCGCTGCCCACAGGATTCCCGGTGAGCTTCTCGATCAGCATGCCGGCGACGACGAAATTGGTGTTCGAGTACGAGTAGACCGTGCCCGGCGCGTGCGTGCGCGGATGCCGCAGGGAGCGGCGCACCAGCTCCCTGGGGGTGAACACCTTCTTGCGGACCGCCTCGAACCCCGAGACCGAACTCGCGAACATGTCGTTCGTGTAGTCGTACAGCCCGCTGCGGTGGCTCAGCACCTGCCGGACGGTGATCCGGCGGTCGGGCAGCAGGCCCGGCAGATAGCGGTCGACCGGCGCGTCGAGCTTCAGCTTCTTCTCGTCGACCAGTTGCAGCAGCACGGTGGCGGTGAACACCTTGGTCACGCTGCCGATGCGGAAACGGTCGGTGGCGGCGAGGGCTCTTCCGGTCGTGCGGTCGGCCACGCCCGTCGTCGCCCGGAACACCGTGCCCCGGTCGTCGATCCGTGCCATCGCGCCCGGTGCGCCCCCGCGCAGCGCCGCACGCAACACGCCGCGCACACCTGCGAGGTCCGGGTCGCGCGGGGCGACCGACCCGGCGTGGGCAGGGACCGCCGGCAAGGACATCAGCACCGCTCCGACGACCGTCCCCGCACGTACTCCCGCTCTCCTCATCAGCCTCTGCTCCTGTCTCTCGATGGCCCGTCACTGAGGGGAGTATTGCCGTGAAGATCATGAAAAGTGGCGATTGGTGGACCCGTCCCACCTGTGAACCGGATTTGTGTTTCCTTTATTGACGACGGAAAAGAATGCCTCTAGGTTTCCGGCCATGAGCCCGACCCCGCGTGCCGAGACCTTCCCGGTGAACACACCGGCCGCCTCGCAGGTGTTCACCACCGTCCTGTCGCAGGGGCCCCTCCCGCGACTGGAGGTGGCCCGGCGTGTCGGGCTGTCCCCGGCAGCCGTCACCAAGGCCGTCCGGCCCCTCATCGAGGCCGGGTACCTGGTGGAGGGCGCGGACGAGGAGGCGCGTCCCGCCCTCGGGCGGCCCGCGAACCTCGTCCGCGTGGACGGCGGACGCGCGCTGTTCATCGGGGTGAAGGTGACCGGCGACGAGGTCATCGGCGTGCTCACCGACCTGTGCTGCCGGATCCGCGTCGCCCGCCATCTGCCGCTGGCCGACCGCGATCCCAAGGCCGTGCTCGCGGCCGTCGCGGATCTCGTCCAGCAACTGCTCGGCGAGGCGGGGGAGTTCACCGCCCCGGTCCTCGGCCTCGGCATCGCCGTCTCCGGCGACGTCGACCGCGCCGAGGGCACCGTCCGCTACTCGCCGTTCCTCGACTGGCGGGACGTCCCACTCGCCGAACTCGCCGCCATGACCACGGGGTTGCCGGTCACCGTGGACAACGACGTGCGCGCCCTGACCGTCGCCGAGCAGTGGTTCGGCGCCGGAGTCGGCCTGTCCGACTTCGCCCTGGTGACCGTCGGCACCGGCATCGGCTGCGGCCTGGTGGTACACGGCAAGGTGGTCGCCGGGGCCCACGGGGTCGCCGGCGAGATCGGGCACGTGACCGTCGACCCGAACGGCCCCCTGTGCCACTGCGGCAACCGCGGCTGCGTGGAAGCCGTCGCGGGTGAGGCCGCGATCCTCCGGCAGATCGGTGAGGCCACCGGCACCGAACTCACCGGCCCCGCCGAGGCGTTGGCCCTCGCCCACCGCGGCGTCGCCGGGGCCCGGGACGTCTACGCCCGCGCGGGCGAGGCGATCGGCCGGGGCATCGCCACCGTCGCCAACCTCCTCGGACCCGAGCGCGTGATCATCTCCGGCGAGGGACTCGCCGCCTACGACCTGTTCGCCGAACAGATCCGCGACGCCTTCGTCGCGGCCGCGTTCGGCTCCGCCGCCCAGTGCGACGTCCGCACCCGCCCGCTGCCCTTCGAAGAGTGGGCGCGCGGCGCCGCGGCCACCGCCATCCAGTCCTTCATCACCCCGGACACGAGCCGATAAGCACCCGCATCCCCTTGGAGGCACGACCCATGCGGTCATCCTCGTACTTCCCCATGCCCGCGAGAGCCCTCCTGGTGCTCGCCCTCACCGCGGTCGCCGTCCCCACGGCCCACGCCGCCGACACCCCCGCGACCGCCCAGGCCGCCAAGCCCTATATGGGCTGGTCGAGTTGGAGCATGCAGTCGTCCAAGTACCCCGGCCTCAACCCGGACGGCGACTACAGCTACCTCACCGAGGCCAACGTCCTCAAGCAGACCGACGCCCTGGCCGCGAAGCTCAAGAAGTACGGCTACGAGTACGTCAACATCGACGCCGGCTGGTGGATGGACAAGACCTGGAAGTCCGGGTTCGACCAGTACGGCCGCCAGAAGCCCGACCCCGTGCGCTTCCCCAGCGGCATGAAGGCCGTCGCCGACCGCATCCACGCCAAGGGCCTCAAGGCCGGCATCTACCTCCCGGCCGGCCTGGAGAAGGGCGCGTACGGGGACGGTAGGACGCCGATCTGGAACGCCGACGGCTGTACCACCGCCGACATCGTCTACGACGACCTGCGCACCACCAACGGCTGGGACAGCGCCTACAAGCTCGACTTCGCCAAGCCCTGCACCAGCAAGTACATAGACTCCCAGGCCGAGTTGATCGCCGGCTGGGGCTACGACTTCCTCAAACTCGACGGCGTCGGCCCCGGCTCCGGGAAGAGCGGCGACCAGTACGACAACGTCGCCGACGTGGCCGCCTGGCACCGGGCGATAGCGGAGACCGGCCGCCCGATCCACCTCGAACTCTCCTGGTCCCTCGACATCGGCCACGCGGCCGACTGGAAGAAGTACTCGCAGGGCCGGCGCATCGACACCGACGTCGAGTGCTACTGCAACACCCTCGTCAGCTGGGAGAACTCGGTCGACGACCGCTGGGACGACACCCCCGCCTGGACCCGGCACGCCGGACCCGGCGGCTGGAACGACCTGGACTCCCTGGACGTCGGCAACGGCGAGATGGACGGCCTGACCAAGGCCGAGCGGCAGAGCTACGCCACCCTGTGGGCCATCGCCAAGTCCCCGCTCTACACCGGCGACGACCTCACCCGCCTCGACTCCTACGGCCTCTCCCTGCTGACCAACCGCGAGGTCATCGCCCTCAACCAGGGCCCCAACCCGCCCGCGCACCCGGTCACCCCGTCCGACCCCCAGCAGGTGTGGGCCTCGAAGAACCCCGACGGCACCTACACCGTCGCCCTGTTCAACCTGGCCGACAAGCCGGCCTCGGTGACCGCCGACTGGTCCACCCTCGGCTTCACCGGCAAGGCGGCCGTCCGCGACCTCTGGAACCACGAGAACCTCGGCACCCACCGGAACAAGGTCTCCCAGGCCCTGCCCGCCCACGGCTCCCGCCTGTTCACCGTCACCCCGCGCGGCACCGCACTGGCCTCCACCGGCTACGAGGCCGAGTCCCCGGCCAACACCCTCACCGGCAACGCCTCCGTCGCCGACTGCTCCGCCTGCTCCGACGGAAAGAAGGTCGGCAACTTGTACCTCGGCGGAAAGCTGACCTTCAACGACGTCGTCGTCGCGAAGTCCGGCACCTACCAGATCAAGGTCTCCTACATCAGCGGCGACGCCCGCTCGGTGGACGTCTCGGCGAACGGCGGCGGCGCCACCCGCCACAAGCTCCCCGCCACCGGCGACTGGGGGACCGTGTCGAGCGTCTACGTGCCCGTGACGCTCAAGGCCGGCAGCAACACGATCACCTTCGACAGCGGCAACGACTACGCGCCGGACATCGACCGGATCGACGTACCCCAGTCTTCCTGAATGCCCTGACAGGAGCCGCCATGCCCAGCGAACCGTCGCACGCCCTGTCCAGACGCACCCTGATGTCCCTCGCCGCGCTCACCGGAGCCCTCGGCGCGCTCCCCGCCTTCACCGCGTCGGCGGAACCGCAGCGCCCCACCGACTCCGTCGAGAGCACACCGCAGGACACGCTCTGGTGGCAGGCCCCCGCCGACGACCACTCGATGATCGAACAGGGCCTGCCCGTCGGCAACGGCCGCCTCGGCGCCCTCGCGAGCAACGACCCCGGCCGCGAACTCCTCCTCGTCACCGACGCCACGATGTGGACCGGCGGCCTCAACGACACCCTCGACTCCGACGGCCAATTCCCCTACGGCCGCCAGGACTTCGGCTCCTTCACCCTGCTGGCCCGGCTCACCGTCGACATCCCGGACCACGACCTCTCCGCCGTCTCCGGCTACCGCCGCACCCTCGACCTCGCACAAGGGGTCGTCGGAACGTCGTACCTCCGCAAGGGCGTCACCTATCGGCGGCAGATCTTCGCCAGCAAGCCCGACGACGTCATCGTCCTGCACTTCACGCAGAGCGGCGGCGGCCGCTACACCGGCACCGTCACCCTGGAGGGCACCCACGGCGAGGACCCGGCGGTCTCCTTCGGGGCCGCCCTCCCGAACGGGCTGCGCTACGGGGCCGCGATCACGGCGTACGGCGACGGAGGGAGCGTCCGGGTCGACGGGCCGCACATCACCTTCACGGGGTGCAGGGACCTCACCGTCGTTTTGAGCGGTGGCACCGACTACGTGCCGGATGCCGCCGCCCGCTTCCGCGACCCGTCCCTCGACCCCGAGCGCCTCGCCCGCACCAAGGTCCGGTCCGCCGCCCGGCACTCGGCGGCCACCCTGCTGCGCACACACGCCGCCGACCACCGTGCCCTGTACGGGCAGTTCGGCATCTCGCTCGGCACCTCCTCGGCGGACCAACGCGCCCTGGACACCTGGGAGCGCCTCCAGACACGGGCGTGGGGATGTCCTGGACGTGCTGGTAGACCACCGAGAGCGGGCCGTCTGCAACAACTTCTCCAGCAACTGATGCCCGACACCGGCACCCTTCAGGCCCGGCTTGACCGCGAGAGTGCGCAC
>NZ_JBEYVC010000137.1:0-28141 GCF_040643855.1 Streptomyces sp. NPDC047072
ATCGGCGTCGAAGGCATGCCGCATACCGAGGGTGTAGGCGGTCACACCGAGCCCGACGCCGAAGGCTTTGGTCCCGATCTCGTAGTGCGCAGGCAGTGCGGATCGTATGTGATCCGCGCCCCACAGCCGTCTCAGGGACTCACTGGTCCCGGTACATCTCCGCGACGAGGAACGCCAGGTCGAGCGACTGGCTGCGGTTGAGCCGCGGGTCGCAGGCCGTCTCGTAGCGCTGGTGCAGGTCGTCGACGAAGATCTCGTCGCCGCCGCCCACGCACTCGGTGACGTCGTCGCCGGTCAGCTCCACATGGATGCCGCCCGGGTGGGTGCCGAGGCCCTTGTGGACCTCGAAGAAGCCCTTGACCTCGTCGAGCACGTCGTCGAAGCGGCGGGTCTTGTGACCGGAGGCCGCCTCGAAGGTGTTGCCGTGCATCGGGTCGGTCACCCAGGCCACCGTCGCCCCGGACGCCGTGACCTTCTCGACCAGCTCGGGCAGCTTGTCGCGGACCTTGTCCGCGCCCATCCGCACGATGAAGGTGAGGCGGCCCGGCTCGCGGTCCGGGTCGAGACGCTCGATGTACTGGAGCGCCTCCTCGGCCGTGGTGGTGGGGCCGAGCTTGATGCCGACGGGGTTGCGGATCTTCGAGGCGAACTCGATGTGCGCCCCGTCCAACTGCCGGGTGCGCTCACCGATCCACACCATGTGCCCGGAGACGTCGTACAGATGCCCGGTGCGGGAGTCGACGCGGGTGAGCGCCGACTCGTAGTCGAGCAGCAGCGCCTCGTGCGAGGAGTAGAACTCGACGGTCTTGAACTCCTCCGGGTCGGTGCCGCAGGCCCGCATGAAGTTCAGCGCGCTGTCGATCTCCCGCGCGAGCTGCTCGTAGCGCTGGCCGGAGGGGGACGACTTCACGAAGTCCTGGTTCCAGGCGTGCACCTGGCGCAGGTCGGCGTAGCCGCCGGTGGTGAAGGCGCGCACCAGGTTGAGCGTGGAGGCGGAGGCGTTGTACATCCGCTTCAGGCGCTCGGGGTCCGGGATCCGGGCCTTCTCGTTGAACTCGAAGCCGTTGACGGAGTCGCCCCGGTAGGTCGGCAGCGTCACGCCGTCGCGGGTCTCGGTGCCCTTGGAGCGCGGCTTGGAGTACTGGCCGGCGATCCGGCCGACCTTGACCACCGGCACCGAGGCGGCGTACGTCAGCACGGCGCCCATCTGGAGCAGGGTCTTGAGCTTGTTGCGGATGTGGTCGGCCGACACGGCGTCGAAGGCCTCGGCGCAGTCGCCGCCCTGGAGGAGGAACGCCTCTCCCTTGGCGACGGCCGCCATCCGGGCGCGCAGCTGATCGCACTCGCCCGCGAAGACGAGCGGCGGATACGACTCGAGGTCCGCAACGACAGCGCGCAGAGCCTCAAGGTCGGGGTACTCGGGCTGCTGCGCCGCGGGCAGGTCTCGCCAGGTGTTGCCAGCACTCGCGCTGGACTTAGCGTTCACGGTCACGCCTCAACATTACGGGGTCGTGTCGAGTCGTTTTCGCACGGCTCGACAGGTGAGACGCCCTCGCGCTCAAGTGGGCATGGGGTAGGGTGCGTCGCATGTTCGCGCACTCGACCCAGAACTGGTGGTGGACCGCTCATCCGGCGGCCCACTGACTGCGCGTACGCAAGACTTCGCGAAGGCCGCCCGAGGGGCGGCCTTCGGCGTTTCCGGGGCCGTTCCTCATGATCGACCAGTGAGGACCCCATGGACCTGACCCACCTCCCGCACGACCACCGCCCGTTCGCCCTGCTCCGCCGTCGCACCCCCGGCCATGACGAGAACACCGTCGAAGTGTTCCTCGGGCCCGTCACCACCTACGACCGTCTCGCCGACCTCCCCGACGAGGGCCTCGCGCTCGTCCCCTTCCGCCAGATCCGCGAGCGCGGCTTCGACGTGCGGGACGACGGCACGCCCCTGGCGGTCCTGACGCCCGAGGAGTCGTACGAGATCCCGCTGACAACCGCTCTCCAACAGCTCCCCACCCATGACGTCCGCGTCGAGAACGGCGGCTTCGACGTCGCCGACGAGGAGTACGCCCGGATCGTCGGGCGGGTCCTGGACGAGGAGATCGGGCGCGGCGAGGGCGCCAACTTCGTGATCCGGCGGACGTACGAGGGCGAGATCCCGGGGTTCTCCAGAAGCGACGCCCTCGCGCTGTTCCGGCGGCTCCTGGAGGGCGAGCGGGGCGCCTACTGGACGTTCGTCGTCCACACCGGCGAGCGCACCCTGGTCGGCGCGAGCCCCGAGGTGCACGTCCGGATGTCCGGCGGCACGGTCGTCATGAACCCGATCAGCGGGACGTACCGCTATCCCGCCGAGGGCCCCACCCCCGAGCACCTGCTCGACTTCCTCGCCGACGGCAAGGAGATCGAGGAGCTGTCGATGGTCGTCGACGAGGAGCTCAAGATGATGTGCACGGTCGGCGACATGGGCGGGGTGGTGATCGGCCCGCGTCTGAAGGAGATGGCCCATCTCGCGCACACCGAGTACGAGTTGCGCGGGAAGTCGTCCCTGGACGTGCGCGAGGTCCTCAAGGAGACGATGTTCGCGGCGACGGTCACCGGCTCGCCGGTGCAGAACGCCTGCCGGGTCATCGAGCGGCACGAGGTCGGCGGGCGCGGCTACTACGCGGGCGCCCTGGCCCTGCTCGGCCGCGACTCCGGCGGCGCCCAGACCCTCGACTCCCCCATCCTCATCCGTACGGCGGACATCGCGGCCACGGGACGGCTGCGGGTCCCCGTCGGCGCGACCCTCGTGCGTGGCTCCGACCCGGTGAGCGAGGTCGCCGAGACCCACGCGAAGGCGGCCGGCGTGCTGACGGCTCTCGGCGTACGGCCGTCCCGGCCGCGCGAGGAGCACGCGCGCGTGAGTCTCTGCGACGACCCACGCGTGCGTGCCGCCCTCGACGGGCGCCGCGCCCACCTCGCGCCCTTCTGGCTGCGGATGCAGGAGCGGTCGTACGACCTCGAAGGGCACGCCCTCGTGGTCGACGGGGAGGACACCTTCACCTCGATGCTCGCGCACGTGCTGCGCTCGGGCGGCCTGGAGGTGACCGTCCGGCGCTACGACGAACCGGGGCTCAGGGAAGCCGTGCTCGCGCACGAGGGACCGGTGGTCCTGGGGCCCGGCCCCGGTGATCCGTCCGACCTGGACGATCCCAAGATGCGGTTCCTGCGCGAGCTGACCGCCGAGGTCGTCCGCGGCCACCGCCACGGCGTGCTCGGCGTCTGCCTGGGCCACGAACTGCTCGCGGCCGAGCTGGGCCTGGAGATCGTCCGCAAGGAGGTGCCCTACCAGGGCGCGCAGACGACGATCGACCTGTTCGGGCGGCCGGAGACGGTCGGCTTCTACAACAGCTTCGTGGCGCGCTGCGACGACGAGACGGCCGAGGAGCTGACCGCGCATGGCATCGAGGTCAGCCGGGCCGACAACGGGGAGGTGCATGCCGTGCGCGGCCCCGGATTCGCGGGCGTGCAGTTCCACCCCGAGTCGGTCCTGACGCTGAACGGCGCCGTCGTCGTACGGGAGTTGGTGAGGCAGCTGCGCCGGACGGCCGTGTAGTCGTCAGCCGAAGAACACCCCCACCTCGTCGTACAGCTTCGGGTCGACCGTCTTGAGCTGTGCCGTGGCCTCCGCGATGGGGACGCGCACGATGTCCGTGCCGCGCAGCGCGACCATCTTGCCGAAGTCCCCGTCGCGGACGGCCTCGATGGCGTGCAGGCCGAAGCGGGTGGCGAGCCAGCGGTCGAAGGCGCTGGGGGTGCCGCCGCGCTGGATGTGCCCGAGGACCGTCGTGCGGGCCTCCTTGCCGGTGCGCTTCTCGATCTCCTTGGCCAGCCACTCGCCGACCCCGGAGAGGCGCACATGTCCGAAGGAGTCGAGCGACTCGTCCTTGAGGACCACCTCGCCGTCCTTCGGCATGGCGCCCTCGGCGACGACCACGATCGGGGCGTACGACGCCTTGAAGCGGGGATGAGGATGACGTTGGCGCCACCCGCGAGCCCGGAGTGCAGGGCGATCCAGCCGGCGTGGCGGCCCATCACCTCGCAGACCAGGACGCGCATATGGGACTCGGCGGTGGTGTGCAGCCGGTCGATCGCCTCCGTGGCGATGCCGACCGCGGTGTCGAAGCCGAAGGTGTAGTCGGTGGCGGACAGGTCGTTGTCGATGGTCTTCGGCACGCCCACACAGGGCACGCCGTGTTCGTCGGACAGCCGGGCCGCCACCCCCAGGGTGTCCTCGCCGCCGATCGCTATGAGCGCCTCGACCTCCCGCGCGGCGAGGTTCTCCTTGATGCGCCGGATGCCGTCCTCCTCCTGGAGCGGGTTGGTACGGGAGGAGCCGAGGATGGTGCCGCCGCGGGGCAGGATGCCGCGCACGGCCGGGATGTCGAGACGCACGGCGGCGTCCTCCAACGGACCCCGCCAGCCGTCCCGGAAGCCGGTGAAGTCGTAGCCGTACTCCTGTACGCCCTTACGGACGACGGCCCGGATGACGGCGTTGAGGCCGGGGCAGTCGCCGCCTCCGGTCAGTACTCCGACGCGCATGGAAAAGTCCCTTCGCCGCAGGTGCCTGACGAAGGGTCAGTGTGGCGCGCGTCTCACTCGTCGTCGAGGCCCCGCTCGATCGCGTACCGCACCAGTTCGACCCGGTTGTGGAGTTGCAGCTTGCCGAGGGTGTTCTGGACGTGGTTCTGGACCGTGCGGTGGGAGATCACCAGGCGCTCGGCGATCTGCTTGTAGCTCAGGCCCTTGGCGACCAGGCGCAGCACCTCGGTCTCGCGCTCGGTGAGCTGCGGGACCCTCGGCTGGTCGGGGTCGGAGGCCGGCGCGGGGTCGGAGGCCAGCCGGCGGTACTCGCCGAGGACCAGTCCGGCGAGGCCGGGCGTGAAGACGGGGTCGCCGACGGCCGTACGGCGGACCGCGTCCAGCAGCTCCTCCGTGGACGCCGACTTCAGCAGATAGCCGGTCGCGCCGGACTTCACGGCCTCCAGGACGTCGGCGTGCTCACCGCTCGCGGAGAGCACCAGGACGCGCAGGGCCGGGTTGTGGCCGATGACCTCCTTGCAGACCTGGACGCCGGGCTTGACCGGCAGGTTCAGGTCGAGCACCAGCACGTCGGGGCCCGCCGCCCTGGCCCGGCGTACGGCCTGTTCGCCGTCGCCCGCGGTGGCGACCACCTCGAAGCCGGACTCGGCCAGGTCCCGGGCGACCGCGTCGCGCCACATGGGGTGGTCGTCGACCACCATGACCCTGATCGGGCCCTTGTCACTCATCGCCGTCCCGCCTTCCCCCGTGAGACCTTCGGTACCTTCAGTTCGACCTCCGTGCCCTGGCCCGGGGTCGAGATCAGCTCGGCGCTGCCGCCGATGTCACGCAGCCGGCCCCGGATCGACAGGGCCACGCCCAGCCTCCCCTCCCCCTCGGCCTGCACGAGGCGGCCCTCGGGGATGCCGGGTCCGTCGTCCCGTACGGAGACGACGACCTCGTCGGGCTCGTCCTCGACGAGGATCCACGCGCGCGCGTGCTCGCCCGCGTGCTTGCGGACGTTGTCCAGCGCGGCCCCCACGGCCGCGGCCAGCTCGCGCGCGGCGGCCGGCGGCAGGATCACCGGGGCGCCGGGGTCGGCGAGGGAGACCTTGGCGGAGGCGTGGGGCGCGAGCAGGGCGCGCAGATCGACCGGCCCGTCGTCGGCCTCCTCGTCCGGAGTCTCTACGGCGGTGACGAGCGCTCCTTCGGCCGCGTCCTCGGAGATCCGGGAGGCGACGGGGGTCAGGCCGCCGGAGACCAGGGTGCGCAGCGCCACCTCCTGCTCGCCGGCCATCCGGCCCAGCTCGGCCGCCTCGCCGCCGAGGACCGTGCCCCGGCGCTGCACCATGGCGAGCACCTGGAGCACGCTGTCGTGGATGTCCCGGGCCAGCCGCTCCCGCTCCCTCGTCGCCGCCTCGATCTCCAGGGCGCGGGCGAGGGTGCGCTCGGAGGCGCGGGCGACCTCGACGACGTAGCCGATGGCGATGGAGGCGACCCAGACGAGGATCACGTTGTGGACGGTGTCGCGGGCGGGGTGGCCGCGCTCGATCAGGTTGGCCGCGGCGACCGGGGTGGAGGCGAAGGCGGCCCAGCGCCAGCCGCCCTTGATGGCGTACGCCAGGACCGAGCCGGCGGTCCATATCGACGGCAGGGTGGGGCCGCCGGACTGGATGTGGTGGTCGTCGACGACCAGCGGGGTCAGGACGATGCCGGTGATCGCGATCGCGAGGTCGACGGCGAGGAAGCGCTTGGTGCAGGCGGCCGCGTTCTGGACGCGGGGCAGGGTGGCGAGCGTCCACACGCACAGGACGACGTAGTAGGCGATGGCGATGCCGGGCCGGTCGAACCGCTCGTACTCGGTGGCGAAGAGCCCGACCGCGTACAGCATGGTCAGCACCCGGTACCCGGTCAGCGCCCGCCACAACGGCTGCTCGACCGACATGCGCATGACGCGCACCTGCTTGGCCATGTCCCCACCCCCGACTCGCGGCCCGGAAAGCCGTGTCCAGGATCCTAGGGCCTGCCTTTCGGATCGGCCCGTGTCGCGGATCCCGGCCTACTGGGCCTCCGGCCGGTCCTTCTCCGCCTTGGCGAGCGCGGCCTTCGCCGCCTTCTCCGCTTCCTTCTCGGCCTTGGCCGCCTCCGCGATCTGCCGCTTGGCGGCGGTCGCGTAGATGTCGACGTACTCCTGGCCGGAGAGCTTCATGATCTCGTACATGACCTCGTCGGTCACCGCGCGCAGGACGAAGCGGTCGTGCTCCATGCCCTGGTAGCGGCTGAAGTCGAGGGGCGCGCCGATCCGGATGCCCGGACGCATCAGCTTGGGCATGACCTTGCCGGGCGGCTGGATCTTCTCGGTGTCGATCATGGCGACCGGGATCACCGGGGCGCCGGAGGCGAGCGCCACGCGCGCGAGGCCGCCGGGCTTGCCGCGGTAGAGGCGGCCGTCGGGCGAGCGCGTGCCCTCGGGGTAGATCCCGAACAGCTCACCGCGCTCCAGGACGTCGATACCGCTCCTGATCGCCGCCTCGCCCGCGCCGCGCGCACCGGAGCGGTCCACCGGGAGCTGGCCGACGCCCTTGAAGAACGCGGCCGTCAGGCGGCCCTTCAGCCCGGGCGTGGTGAAGTACTCGGCCTTGGCGATGAAGGTGACCTTGCGGTCGAGGACCGCGGGCAGGAAGAAGGAGTCCGAGAAGGAGAGGTGGTTGCTCGCCAGGATCGCGGGGCCCTCGTCGGGTACGTTCTCCAGCCCCTCCACCCAGGGCCTGAAGGTGACCTTGAGCGGTCCCCCAACAGCGACCTTCATCGCGCCGTACAACAACCGAGTGCCTCCTGTGTCCGTGGATCAGACCTTAGGGTCTGTCCGGCGGATCAGCTCGGCGTCGCGGGCCCTGGCACGCGCTCCCCCAGAGGGGGACCCCCAGCCGCGTTGTCGTCGGTTGCCGACGCTCCGCGTCGCCGCCCTCCTCCGCCTTGCAGCTGCACGCACCAGACCCCGCTCGACCCGGCCAGGACGCGCAGTCCCTCCAGGCCGACCTGATCCACCGGACAGACCCTAACCCGGAGACCCGGCAAACAGACCGACGGCCCTGGTCGGTGTCAGTGCGGTCGCGTACGGTGAACCACACCCGGACTTGCTCACATCCCACGCATGACCACATGAACAGGAGACCCAGGTGCCGGTTCTCCCCGGAGCCGAGCCGTTCCGCCATGAGGGCGGGGAGGTCGGTGTCCTCCTCTGCCACGGCTTCACCGGTTCGCCCCAGTCGCTGCGCCCCTGGGCGCGGTATCTCGCCGAGCACGGCCTGACCGTCTCCCTGCCGCTGCTGCCCGGCCACGGCACGCGCTGGGAGGACATGCAGCTCACCGGCTGGCAGGACTGGTACGCGGAGGTGGACCGCGAGCTGCGCGCCCTCGTCGAGCGCTGCTCCCAGGTCTTCGTGGCCGGTCTCTCCATGGGCGGCACCCTCGCGCTGCGGCTCGCCGCGAAGCACGGCGACGCGGTCGAGGGCGTGGTGGTCGTCAACCCGGCGAACCGCATGCACGGCCTCGCGCAGTACGCCCTTCCGGTGGCGCGGCACGTCGTGCGGACGGCGCCCGGGATCGCCTCCGACATCGCGAAGGAGGGCGTCGAGGAGCTCGGGTACGACAAGGTGCCGCTGCGCGCCGCGCACTCCCTGCGCGCCTTCTTCCGCCAGGTCGACGGCGAACTGCCCCAGGTCACCCAGCCGTTGCTGGTGCTGCGCAGCGCCGCGGACCATGTGGTGCCCGCGGCCGATTCCGCGCGCGTGCTGAGCCGGGTGTCCTCGACGGACGTAACTGAGATCGTGCTGGAACAGAGCTACCACGTGGCGACGTTGGACCATGACGCGGACCGGATCTTCGAGGAGAGCCTCGCCTTCGTCAACCGGCTCGCCAGCGGCATCGGCAAGGAAGGGACGACCGCACGTGGCTGAGCACGACTCCGACCGCGAGGACCGCGACCGCGAGCCGGAAGAGCAGAACGTCCCGTTCGACGAGGAGGCCGCCTGGGCGGCCATCGTCGCCGGGTACGGCGAGGAGCCGCCGGACCCGCCGGGTTCCAAGCCGTTCAAGTCGGTCGAGGATCTCGCGCTGCTGGAACCCGAGACCAATGACGAGGAGCCGGCCGCCGAGGCGGAAAAGGGCGCGCCGAAGCCGAAGGCCGAGGAGAAGCCCGCGAAGCCGCTGGGCGGCTCCATCTCCTTCGCCCCCGGCGTCGGCCCGCGCGACTACAGCGCGCCCGAGGCGTCCGAGGACGACTTCGAGGAGGACGACGAGGGGCACTTCGTACCGCCGGACCCGCCGCCGCTGCCCGCCGCGGACACGACGGCGAAGTTCGCGTGGCTGGGGGTGCTGGGCGGGCCGCTTCTGCTGCTGCTCGCGGTGCTGCTCGGCTGGGAGATGACGTGGTGGCTGACCACGGTCTGCGTCGGCGGCTTCCTGGGCGGCTTCGCCACGCTGGTGGTGCGGATGCGCGGGGACGACGAGGACGAGGACGATCCCGGACGGGGAGCGGTCGTCTAACGGGTGGGGATGTCGAGGGTGGCCAGGACCGGGAGGTGGTCGGTGGCCGCCCTCAGGTCTTTCTCCGTGATGCCGGGGAGGTCCAGGGGGACGCCGCAGCCGAGTACCTCGATGCCCTTCGTGGCGAAGATCGCGTCGATGCGGCGGTGGGGTTCGGTGCGGGTCCAGGTGTGTTCGCCGCCGGTGGGGCTGGTCGCCCAGCAGTCCTGGAGATCGGTGGCGAGACGGGTGAAGGCGCGGCCGGTGGGGCGGTCGTTCAGGTCGCCGCCCGCGACGGCGTGGTCCACGCCCATGCCGGCGAGGCGGTCGAGGACCATGCCGGCCTGGTCGTACCGCTCGTCCTTCTGGAGCGAGAGGTGGCAGCTCAGTACGCCGAGGCGGGCGTCGCCAAGGCGTACGACGGCGGTGGCGAAGCCTCTGCGGTGCTCGCCGGGGGTGAGCGGGAGGAGGACGTCCTCGGCTCGTTCGACGGTGGTCCTGAGTGAGCAGACGATCGCGGGGCCGGCTGACGTGGCGCCGCCGGTGAGGGTGACGAGGCCTGATGATGCGGCCAGCCTCGCGAGCTTCTTGCGCCAGCGGAAGAACCGCGGGGCTTCCTGGATCAGTACGAGATCGGGTGCGCAGGCGCTGATCACACGGCTGAGGGCGTCGGTGTCGTCCCGCATGGAGCGGATGTTGTAGCTCAGGACTCTTACCAGGGCCATGTGGATCAATTTACGCGCAAGAAGAAAGGGGCGCGGTTCCCCGCGCCCCTTGAGAAGAAGAGTCAACCTCACATGATCGGGTCGGGTTCCCTTGCCAGGTCCGCCGCTCCCACCAAGCCCGCCTCGTTGCCCAGCTGGGCCGCGATCACGTCCGCCACCGGGCGCCAGTGCGCGCCGACCAGCCAGCGCTTGTACGACTTGCGGATGGGGTCCAGAACCAGTTCGCCCTCGTCGGAGAGGCCGCCGCCGACGATGAACGCCGAGGGGTCGAAGAGGGAGGCGAGGTCGGCGAGGCCCGCGCCGACCCAGCGGGCCAGCTCGCGGTAGGAGTCGACGGCGACCGGGTCGCCCTGGCGGGCGGCGATGGAGATGTGCTTGCCCTCGACGCCGTCCGGGGTGCCGTCGCCGAGCGCGAGCAGAGTCTCGGCCCGCTCGGGCGTGGCGTTGGCGCGCTGCCGGGCGTATCTGACCAGGGCGCGGCCGGAGGCGTACTGCTCCCAGCAGCCCTGCGAGCCGCAGCCGCACAGCAGGCCGTCGGGGACCATCCGGATGTGGCCGAACTCCGCCGCGACGCCGAAGTGGCCGCGCCGCAGCTTGTTGCCGATGATGATGCCGCCGCCCAGGCCGGTGCCGAGCGTGATACAGATGACGTTGCGGTGGCCCTTGCCCGCGCCGAACTTGTACTCGCCCCAGGCGGCCGCGTTGGCGTCGTTCTCCACGACGACGGGGAGGCCCACGCGGGCCTCGACCTTCTCCTTCAGCGGCTCGTTGCGCCAGTGGATGTTGGGGGCGAAGTAGACCTCGGAGCGCTGCCGGTTGACGTAACCGGCGGCACCGATGCCCACACCGACGATGGCGTGCCCGGCACGCGCTCCGTCCACGGCCGAGGCGATCGCGTCCACGATGCCCTCGGGCGTACCCGGGGTCGGCACCTTGTGGGTCGAGAGGATGTTGCCTTCCTCATCGACCACGCCGGCCGCGATCTTCGTGCCGCCGATGTCGACGCCGATGGTGAGTCCCATGAATCCCTCAGTTTCGGTCGAGCCCCGCTACGGCAACCGTACCCGAGGCCCTGCCGTCACAGGGTTTCAGTCCAAGTCGATGCGCTCGCCGGGGCCGGGGTCGTCGCCCTTGTCCCGCAGCGTCTCCTCACGGCGGCTCCAGCGCTGCTCCTGCGCCTGGACCGCCGAGCGGTACGCGGCGAGGAGTTCACCACCGGCGGCGGCGAGGTGGTCGAAGACGTCCGGGTTGCGCTCGATCACCGGCTCCACGGCGGCCTTCGCCTGCTGGACGACCTGCTTGACCACCTGCTGGGCGGCGGTCCCGGCGACCCCGCCGAGCAGCGGGGACTGGAGCCCGGACAGCTTGTCGGCGACGTTCTCCACCAGCTTGCGCAGTTCCTCGGCGGCCGAGCCGGGGGGCGGGCCGTACTGGGTGCGGCGGCGGGCCTTCTCCGCCGCGAGGTCCTCGGCCGTGGCCGTCGCCCACGCGTCGGCGTCGGTCGCCCGTACCTCGTCCACGGCGTCGTTCCCGGCCGCGTCGGACGGGGGGAGCTCTTCGCTCATGACGGACTCCTGACTACGGTTCGTCCTTCCGACGTTACCCGAACGGGGGTACGCGGTTCACGGGGTCCGGGGCCACAGATCCGGGTCCGGCGCGAACCGGATCCGCAGCTCGCCGTCACGGAGGGCGGCCCCGGCGACGGTGCAGCGGCGCAGCGCGGACGGCAGCGGCACGATGCGGCGGAACTGCCCCGCGCTGACGACGAGTTCGTCGCCGCGCCGGACCAGGTCGAGGTGGTCGCGTATCGCGCCGGGCAGCGGGAGGTGCCAGACGAGGACGCCGTCGTCGGCGAGCCGGTCGACGATCGGCCACTCCACGAGGGAGGTGGTGCCCTCGCCCGCGCTCACCGGGAGCGCGGCGAGGTCGTCGGTGCCGCGCGGGTCGCGGCCGAGGTGCGGGACGCGCTGGACGTCGTACGACTCCTGCCACTCCTCCAGGGCCTTGCGCTGCTGGGCGACGAGGCCTGCGGGCCACTCCTCCGGTACGACCCGGTTGGCGACCAGTACGTCGGGGCGCAGTCCGCGCAGGGCGAGGGCGAGGGCGGTGGTGCGGACGGCGTCGGTGCCGGCCGGGCCGGGCTCGGCGACCAGTCGTACGACGGTGTGCCGGTCGGCGAGGACGGCCTCCACCGCGCCGAGCTCGGTGTCCCAGCGGGAGGTGGTCTCGTAGAGCCACTCCGAGGGCATCGGGACACCGGCGAGCCGGCCGAGGACGGGCCGCAGTCCCGCGGCCGCCCGGCGCTCCGGCGGGAGCAGCCGGCGCAGGTAGCGGCGCAGTTCCTCCGGGAGGGAGAGCAGGGCGAGGGCCTGCGGGGTGGGCGGGAGGTCGACGACGAGCAGTTCGTGGGCCTCGGCGAGCACCGCGTCCCTGAGGGCCCGCAGCAGGGTCAGCTCCTCGGCCCCGGGAAGCGGGGTGACCTCCTCCGGGTCCAGCCGCGCGGCACCGAGCAGGTCGAGGACGTTGGCGGCCCGCTCCTGGAACCCGGTGAGATCGTCCCGGAACCCGGCGGTGGCGTCGGGCCGCCAGGCGGTGAGCCGCGAGGCGACCTGGGTGGGCCGGGCCCCCGTCGGAACACCGAGCACCGCGCTGAGGGTGTCCGTACGGTCCGCGCTCAGCACGAGGGTCCGGGTCCCCTCACGGGCGGCGGCGAGAGCGGTGGCGGCGGCGATCGTCGTACGACCGCTGCCGCCGGGGCCGGTGATCAGGATGGTGCGCATAGGGCTGAACCGTAAGCCCCTTACGCGGCCCCGGACTCCACCCGCTTCTTCAGACCGGCCAGCGCCCGGTCGATGATGACCTTCTCGGCCTTGCGCTTGATCATCCCGAGCATCGGGATCTTCACGTCGACGGTCAGCAGGTAGGTGACCTCGGTCGACCCCGAGCCCGCCGCCTTCAGCACGTACGACCCGTCCAGGGACCGCAGCATCTGGGACTTCACGAGCGTCCAGGAGACCTCGTTGTCCCCCGTCCACGTGTACCCGAGGACCTGGTCGTCCTTGATCGCGCCCGCGTCCATTACGAGCCTGACCTGCTCGGCGCGGCCTGCCGGGTCCGTCGAGAGGACCTCGGCCTGCTTCACCTCGCCCGTCCACTCCGGGTAGCGGGCGAAGTCGGCGATCACGGCCATGACGTCAGCCGGCGCAGCCTCGATCGTGATGCTCGAACTGGTGTGTTCCGCCATCGCCGTGGATCCTCCAAGTACGGTCCGGTGAGGAAAGCTGAGACGCACGTCTGTGCAGCGTGAAGGCTACCGCGCGCACGGACTCACCATTCCAGCGCCCATGGCTTCCCGGTCCCCGCGAAGTGCCCGACGTTCACGCACTCGGTCGCCCCGATCCGCATCCGGCGGACCAGGGGCTGATGGACATGCCCGAACAGCGCATACCGGGGCCGGGTACGACGGATCGCCTCCAGCAGCGCCCTGCTCCCCCGCTCGAAGCGGCGCGCGACCGTGTCGTAGACGAGTTCCGGCACTTCCGGCGGGATGTGCGTGCAGAGCACGTCGACCTCGCCGACCGCCTCGATCTTGGCCGCGTACTCCTCGTCGCTGATCTCGTACGGCGTCCGCATGGGCGTGCGCAGGCCGCCGCCCACGAAGCCGAAGACCCGGCCGCCGATCTCGACGCGCTCGCCGTCCAGCACGGTCACACCGGGTCCGGCGTACTCCGGCCACAGAGGCGGCATGTCGACATTGCCGTAGGTCGCGTACGTCGGGGTGGGGAAGGCCGCGAACATCTCGGCGTACTGCTTGCGCACCGCCTGCTCGATCACCGCTCCCCGGTCCGCCCCGATCCCGCCCCACAGCCGGGCCCCGAGCTCGCGCGCCTCCTCGAAGCGGCGGGCGGTGCGCAGCTCGACGATGCGGTCGGCGTTCTCCACGCCGAACAGGTCGGGGAAGATCCCGCGCGAGTGGTCGGCGTAGTCGAGGAAGAGGACCAGGTCACCCAGACAGATCAGGGCGTCGGCGCCCTCGCCGGCTCTGGCCAGGTCACGGGCGTTGCCGTGGACGTCGCTGACCACATGGACACGGGTGCCGCGGCTGGCGGCGGGTGTGGGTGCCATGACGATCAAGAGTAGGTGGAGCGGTGCACTTGTGAACAGTGGCGACCGGACCTGCGGTTACTGGCCAGTCAGTTAGTGGGTGGACTACTGTGCGCGGAAGAACCCCACACCGTGTGATGCAGCGAACATCTCGCCGGGACCCCCTGTCGAAGAAGCCATACCGGCGGGTAACGTCCGGGCAGTCCAGTCGTGCTCAGGTTTTCAACGACCGATCGCCTGAGTGCCTGCCCGAGCCGTGGACCGCACCGTCGCATCGCACAACGTCGTGGCGCCGGCGCCTTATTAGGAGCAGCAGTCTTGCGCGAGTTCAGCCTTCCGGCTTTGTACGAGGTCCCTGCGGACGGCAATCTCACCGACATCGTCCGGAGAAACGCCGCGCAGCATCCCGACGTCGCCGTCATCGCCCGCAAGGTGGCCGGTGCCTGGCAGGACGTGACGGCGCGGACCTTCCTCGCCGAGGTGCACACGGCCGCCAAGGGCCTCATCGCCTCCGGAGTGCAGCCGGGCGACCGGGTCGGCCTGATGTCGCGCACCCGCTACGAGTGGACGCTGCTCGACTTCGCGATCTGGAGCGCGGGCGCGGTCACCGTGCCGGTGTACGAGACCAGCTCGCCGGAGCAGATCCAGTGGATCCTCGCCGACTCGGGCGCGACCGCCTGCGTCGTGGAGCTGGACGGCCACGCCGCGGCCGTGGAGTCGGTGCGCGACCGGCTGCCCGCCCTCAAGCACGTATGGCAGATCGAGGGCGGCGGCGTCGAGGAGCTGGGTCGGCTCGGGCAGGACATCAGCGACGCGACCGTCGAGGAGCGCGGCTCGCTGGCCAAGGCCGACGACCCGGCGACCATCGTCTACACCTCCGGCACCACCGGCCGGCCCAAGGGCTGTGTGCTCACCCACCGCAGCTTCTTCGCCGAGTGCGGGAACGTCGTGGAGAGACTCCGGCCGCTCTTCCGCACCGGCGAGTGCTCGGTCCTGCTCTTCCTCCCGCTCGCGCACGTCTTCGGACGGCTCGTGCAGGTGGCGCCCATGATGGCGCCGATCAAGCTGGGCATGGTCCCGGACATCAAGAACCTCACCGACGAGCTGGCCTCCTTCCGGCCGACGCTGATCCTCGGCGTCCCGCGGGTCTTCGAGAAGGTCTACAACTCCGCGCGCGCCAAGGCGCAGGCGGACGGCAAGGGCAAGATCTTCGACAAGGCCGCGGACACCGCGATCGCGTACAGCAAGGCGCTGGACACCCCCTCGGGCCCGTCCCTCGGCCTCAAGCTCAAGCACAGGACGTTCGACAAGCTGGTCTACAGCAAGCTGCGCGCGGTCCTCGGCGGCAAGGGCGAGTACGCCATCTCCGGCGGTGCCCCGCTCGGCGAGCGCCTGGGCCACTTCTTCCGCGGTATCGGCTTCACGGTCCTGGAGGGCTACGGCCTGACCGAGTCCTGTGCGGCGACCGCCTTCAACCCCTGGGACCGGCAGAAGATCGGCACGGTCGGGCAGCCGCTGCCGGGCTCGGTGGTCCGCATCGCCGACGACGGCGAGGTGCTGCTGCACGGCGAGCACCTGTTCAAGGGCTACTGGAACAACGAGGCCGCGACCGCCGAGGCGCTGGCCGACGGCTGGTTCCACACCGGTGACATCGGCACCCTCGACGAGGACGGCTACCTCCGGATCACCGGCCGCAAGAAGGAGATCATCGTCACCGCGGGCGGCAAGAACGTCGCCCCGGCCGTGATCGAGGACCGCATCCGGGCGCACGCGCTGGTCGCGGAGTGCATGGTGGTGGGCGACGGGCGGCCGTTCGTGGGCGCGCTGGTCACCGTCGACGAGGAGTTCCTCGGCCGTTGGGCGGACGAGCACGGCAAGCCGGCGGGTTCCACCGCGGCGTCGCTGCGCGAGGACCCCGACCTGGTGGCCGCGATCCAGTCGGCGATCGACGACGGCAACGCCGCGGTGTCGAAGGCGGAATCGGTGCGGAAGTTCCGCATTCTGTCCTCCCAGTTCACGGAGGAGTCGGGCCACCTGACGCCGTCCCTGAAGCTCAAGCGCAACGTGGTGGCGAAGGACTACTCGGACGAGATCGAGGCGATCTACGCGAAGTAGGTCAGACGTCCTCGGCGAGGACCCGTGCCATGGTCCGTTCCGCGAGTGCGGTGATGGTCACGAACGGGTTCACGCCGATGTTGCCCGGCACCAGCGACCCGTCGGTGACGTACAGCTTCGAATACCCCTTCACCCGGCCGTAGTTGTCGGTGGCCTTCCCCAACACGCAGCCGCCCAGCGGGTGGTAGGTGAAGTCGTCGGCGAAGGTCTTGTTGGTCGAGCCGAACAGGTCGGTCCGGTAGATCGTGGTGTTCGCGGAGTTGATCCGGTCGAACAGCTTCTTGGCCATGCCCGAGGACACGGCGCTCTGCGCGGCGGTCCAGCCGAGCTTCACGCCTCCCGTGGTGCTGTCGTACGTGAAGGCCGCGCGCTGCGGGTTCTTGGTGATCGCCAGATAGAGGCTGACCCAGTGCTCCAGGCCCGTGGGTAAAGGAGCGATCTCGGCGAAGACGGGGTTGGCGGTGTTGGCCCAGTCGTCGATCCCCATGACCGGCATGGTCGACTGGTTCGCCCCGACGGTGTCCCACAGGTGGTTGGCCCGGCCGAGCATGGTGTTGCCGTTGGGCCCCCAGCCGGCGCCGACGCTGGCGTCCAGCGCGGGCAGAGTGCCCGTGTCCCGGGCGCGGACGAGGAGTTCGCTGGTGCCGAGGCTGCCGCCGCCGAGGAAGAGGTAGGTGCAGCTGTACTGCTTGGTCTCGACGACGGCGCCGGTGACGTCGATCCGGTCGGTGGTCAGCACATAGGAACCGTCGCTCGCCCGGCTGATCGCCTTGACCCGCTCCAGGGTGTTGATGGTGACGTTGCCGGTGCCGAGGGCGGCGGCCAGATAGGTCTTGTCGAGGCTCTTCTTGCCGTAGTTGTTGCCGTAGATGACCTCCTGTCCTAGGGCGGACTTGGTGGCGGTACCTGCGGCCTCGCGCTGCATGTAGGCGAAGTCGTAGACGCTGGGCACGAAGGTGGTCTTCAGGCCGGTGTTCTGGGCGTGCTTCCGGGAGACGCGGGTGAACTGGTACCACTCGGTCGACTCGAACCAGGTGGGGTCGATGGTGTTGACGCCGAGCATCGAATTGGCGCGCGGGAAGTACGTGTTGTACATCTCGTTCGCGTCGACGGTCGGGAACTGCTCGGCGAAGTACGACTTCAGGGGCGTGACCGCCATCGACCCGTTGACCAGCGAACCGCCGCCGACGCCCCGCCCGCAGAACACGGACATGTTGTCGAAGTGCACGCGGTCCAGGACGCCGGGGTAGGGGCTGATGTCCTTGTTGACGACGTCCAGCCACAGGAAGGTGGCCAGCGGCGCCTCGGTGCGGGTGCGGAACCACATGGAACGCTGGTCCGGGTTGGCGGTGTTGCAGAAGATCTTGCCGTCGGAGCCGGCGGTGTTCCAGAGCCGGCCCATCTCCAGGACGAGCGTGCGGATGCCGGCCTGGCCGAGCCGGAGGGCGGCGACGGCACCGCCGTAGCCCGAACCGACCACGATCGCGGGGGCGTTGTCGACGGCGGCGGCCTCCTCCGCCGCCTGGGCGGACTGGAGACCGATACGGGTCAGACCCGAGGCGGCGGCGGTCTGGAGGGCCACCATGCCCAGGATCTGACGTCTGGTCAGCTGATGCTGCGTCAGTTTTACTGTCATGCGCGCAGCATCGGCGGATTATCCGAATCCTGCTATAGCAGCGCCTTCAACTTTTCCGCCAACAAGTCCCACCGCCACCTCTCCTCGACCCACTCCCGTCCCCGCTGCCCCATCCGGCTCCGCAGTTCCGCGTCGCCGAGGAGGACGACGACGCGTTCGGCGGTCTCCTCCGGGGACCCGCCGCGCACGACCCACCCGGTCTCGCCGTCGAGTACGGCGTCCGGGGCGCCGCCCGAGTCCCCCGCCACGACGGGCAGTCCGGTGGCCGAGGCCTCCAGGTAGACGATCCCGAGCCCCTCCACGTCGAGCCCCCCGCGCCGGGTCCGGCACGGCATGGCGAAGACGTCCCCGGCGCCGTAGTGGGCGGGCAGTTCGGACCAGGGGACGGCGCCGGTGAAGCGCACGGAGCCGGTGACGCCGGTCTCCGCGGCGAGCTTCCTCAACTCCTTCTCGTACGGCCCCCCGCCGACGATCAGCAGCACGGTGTCGGGCTCGTGCGCGAGGATCCGGGGCAGGGCGAGGATCAGGGTGTCCTGCCCCTTGCGCGGTACGAGCCGTGAGACGCACACCACCACGGGCCGGTCGGTCAGCCCGAGCCGCGCCCGGACCGCGGCACCGCCGGAGGCCGGGTGGAAGGTCTTCTCGTCGACCCCGGGCGGCAGTTGGACCATCCGCGCGGCGGCCTCGGGGGTCAGGGCGGCGGCGATCCGCGACCGCGTGTACTCGCCGAGGTAGGTGATCGTGTCGGTCGACTCCCCGATCCGGCGCAACAGCTGCCGTGCGGCGGGCAGTTGGGCCCACCCGGCCTCGTGCCCGTGGGTGGTGGCCACCAGCCGCTCGGCACCGGCCTTCCGCAGCGCGGGCGCCATCAGCCCGAGCGGCGCGGCCGCCCCGAACCACACCGACGTACACCCGTGCTCCCGCAGCAGCCCGACGGCGGTCCGGGTGGCGCCGGGCGTCGGCAGCAGCATGGTCGTGGCATCCCGTACGACGGTGAAGGGCTGCTCGGCGTCGAAGGCGGCCGTCGCCTCGGCCCCCTCCCGCCCCCGCTTCCAGGTGGACGCGTAGACGACCAGCCGCCCGGGATCCAGCCGCAGCGCCATGTTGTGCAGAAATGCCTGGATCCCCCCGGGCCGGGGCGGAAAGTCGTTGGTCACGATCAGGGTCTTGTGCATCGCCGCAGACCCTAGGGCCTGTCCGGTGGATCAGGCCAGCGGCGCGGGGTCTGGCACGCACATCTGCCGCGTTGTCGTCGGTTGCCGACGCTCCGCGTCGCCGCCCTCCTCCGCCTTGCAGCTGCACGCACCAGACCCCGCTCGCCTGTGTTGTGAAGGGCCGTTTCTCGCAGCTGGCCTGATCCACCGGACAGACCCTACGAACAGCCAGCTCACAGCCCGGGCGCGGGCGCGTTTATGGCACCCTCACAGGAGGGCGGGACATCATGTTCCCCTCAAGAGCGCGAACGAACGGCGAGGGGATCACGTGGAGACGACAGGCGTGCGGCGGTCGCTCACCGGACTGCTGCTGACCTGGGGCGTGACCAGGCTGCTGCTCCTCCTGTGGGTCTTCAAGGTCTACGTCTTCCCCGGGCCGGACGTCACCAGCGACGTGTCGGTCATCTACCACGGCTGGTACGACGTCCTGCGCACCGGCACCTTCCCGCAGGACGACGTGACCTGGCAGTACCCGCCCGCCGCCGCCCTCGCGATCCTCTCCCCCGCGCTGCTGCCGTTCCTGGAGTACGCCCAGGCGTTCTTCGTGCTCGCCTTCGCCGCCGACCTGGCCGTCATGCTCCTGCTGCTGTACGCGGGCCTGCGTCCGGACCGGCGGCTGCGCGGGGCGTGGGTGTGGGTGGTGGGCGTACCTCTGCTCGGCCCGACCGTCTACTCCCGCTACGACGTGATGGTGACCGCGGTGGCGGTCGCCGGACTGCTCGCGGCGGGCCGGCATCCCCGGGTGGCGGGGGCGCTGGTGGCCTTCGGGGCGATGCTGAAGGTGTGGCCCGCGCTGCTGCTGGTCGGGATCCGCAGACGGAGCGTCTGGGTCTCGGCGGCGGTGACCGCCCTGGTGCTGGCCGGGCTGTTCGCCGTCGCCATGCCGGGCGCCTTCGCCTTCCTGACCTTCCAGCGCGAGCGGGGCACCGAGGTGGAGTCGCTGGGCTCGCTGGTCTTCCACTTCGCCCGGCAGCACGGCTGGGACGGCGCCGTCCTGCTCAACTACGGCTCGGTGGAGTTCCTGGGCCCCTGGGTGACCACCGTCAGCACGGCCGCGCTCGCCCTGACCGGCATGGCGTTCGGCCTGCTGCTCCTGTGGCGGCTGGTGGCCACCCGGTTCGAGGCGCACACGGCGGCCGACGCGGCGCTGGTGGCGGTGCTGATGTTCACCACCACCAGCCGGGTGATCAGCCCGCAGTACATGGTCTGGCTGGTCGGCGTCGCGGCGGTCTGCCTCTGCTTCCGCGCCAGCCGCATGGGCCTGCCGGCCCTCCTGGTCCTGGTGGCCTGCTTCGTGACGGTCCTGGAGTTCCCGATCTACTTCGGGGACGTCGTGGGCAGCACCCCGCGCGGCATCACGCTCCTGGTCGTGCGCAACGGCCTGCTGGTCGCCGCCACGGTCCTCGGCATGCGCGCCCTGTGGCGCGACACGGTCCCGAAGCCGGCCCCCGCGGAGCCGGCGCCCCTCCCCGATCGGCCGACCCCGGCCAAGGAGACCTCCGCCTCCTCCTGACCTCGCTCCCGGCGCCGGAGTCCGCTCAGCCGAGCTGAGTGCGCAGGTACTCCCGCCAGTCCGCCGTGAAGTCCTTCAGGTTGGTGCCGAGGACCTCGTCCAGGGCTCCCTCGACCGCCCCGGGACGCTTCTTGTGCGCCCCCACGGCCCGGTAGAACGCGTCGAGCTTCTTCTCGCCCCAGCGGGCCGCGATCAGCCGGCAGGCCGTCCAGCCGCTCTCGTAGGCCCGCGCCAGCCCGTCCGCGCTGCCACTGAAGCCGAAGTCCTCGTCGGTCGGCAGGGCGTCCGGCACCTTCCCGTCGGCCACGGCCTGCCACAGCTCCGGCGCGGCCTCCTGGGCGGTGCGCCCGGTGCCGCGGTAGCCGACCCAGTCCGCGAACCCCTCCGACAGCCACAGCGGCGTCGCGGCGCTGGTGTCGGCGCGGGTGGCGACATGCGTGGTCTCGTGGGTGAGCACGACCTGCTTCCCCAGGGAGCCGAGCAGGCTGTACGCGTCGGGGTTGACGATGATCCGGTCCGCGGGCGCCCGCGCGGGGGCGCCGGTCTCGCCGGTGGTGACGGCCGCTATCCCCCGGTACGACGAGGCCGGCGAGCCGAGCAGACCCGCCATGCCGTCCAGCGACTTCGGGACCAGCACGACGACATGGCCGGCCCAGCCGGTCCCCCACACCTCGGACACGGCGGGCACCGCGCGGTCGGCCAGGTCGGCGAAGGAGTGCAGCCGCTCGACGCTCTGGCCGACGCCGAGCACCATGCTGTGCTTCCCCCGCACGACGGTCACCTCGCCCTGGTCCCACAGCTGTTGGGGCGCCTTCGCGGCGGGCTTCTCGTCGGCGACGTACCACTGCCCGGCCGCGTCCACGGTGAGGTCCAGGGTGCGGCCGACGGTGACGGGGGCCTGGTCGTAACCCTGCACCTGGTAACGCAGGTCGACGTCGGCGGTGGCCGTCGCGCCGCTGCGGTGCAGCCCGGTGACCTTGTACGACCACGCGGCGAGCGGTACGGCCCGCACCTCCCCGAACCAGCCCGCGTCCCCGGTCTCGGCGATCTGCGCGGGATCCCGGTCGAGCACGGCGGCCGCCCGCCGGTCGAGGACCTGCTGGACGTCGGCCTTGGCGGTGTCGGCGGCGCTCGGCTGCCCGCCGCACCCGACGAGGGCGACGAGCAGCAGGCACAGCGGCACGATCCCGCGCCCCGACACCCACCTTCGACCGGCCATGTCTCCTGATCGTACGGCTATCACGGGGTCGTGGTCAGGGGCGCGTGACCGTCACTCCCGGCATCATGTCGACCGGGTCGTAGCGGACCGGCGCGCCGGGGTAGGGCGCGTGGACGACCTGGCCGTTGCCGACGTACATGCCGACATGGCTGGCGTCACCGCGGTAGGTGACCAGATCGCCGGGCTGCGCCTGGGAGAGCGGGACCTGGCGCCCGGCGTAGCGCTGCGCCTGCGAGGTGCGCGGCAGGGCGACACCGGCCTGGGCGTACGACCACTGCATCAGGCCCGAACAGTCGAAGCCGTTGGGCCCGTTGGCACCCCACACGTACGGCTTGCCGACGGCCGAGCGGGCGGCGGCCACGGCGGCGGCCGCCCGCCCCGAGGGCGCCACCGCACCGGTCAGGTCGGGCATCTCCTCGCGTCCGGAGCGGGAGGCCCGGTCGTAGGCGGCGCGTTCGTCGGACGGCAGGGAGTTGAGCAGTTCGCGGGCCCGGGCGAGCTTGCGCTCCACGGTCCGCTTGTGGGAGGCGACGGCCTTGCGGCTCCGCTCCAGTTCACCGAGCTTGCCCGCCGCCTCGGCGCGCTCCTGGGCGAGTTCGCGCATGGCGCCCTGGAGTTCCTTGAGCTCGTCGGCCTGGTGCACGGTGATCCGGTCGAGGACGGCGGCCTTGTCGAGGTAGTCGTCCGGGTCGTCGGAGAACAGCAGCGCGAGCGAGGGGTCGAGGCCGCCGGAGCGGTACTGGGCCCCGGCCAGCGCACCGAGCGTCTCCCGCATGGCGTTGATGCGCTCCTGCTCGCGGGCGATCCCGTCCTGCGCCGAACGCACCTCGTCCCGCAGCGAGTCGGCGCGCTCGTCGGCCTGGTTGAAGGCCTCGGTGGCCTGCTCGGCCTCCTCGTAGAGGCGGTCCACCTCGGCCCGGGTGTCCTCGTGCGGAGCGGCGTTGGCCGGTACGGCGCCGAGCGCGGCGGCGGCCGCGGACAGCACGCACAGGGCGGCACCGGCACCCCGGTTGAACCCGGACGTCTGGGCAAGGCGGCGTTGGAACCCCACGGGTAGCCGCACTCCTTCCGCTGGCGGACACGGACTTCCCCCGAGGGGGAAACGCGGCCGACAGTAGCCCCGGGACGGGGTCGTCTCCAACGACCTCCACGGGCACACAACGTGACGCCCCGCCTATGACGCAGGTCATCGGCGGGGCGTGGAGTCAGTCGAAGATCTCGGAATTCGCCCGTTCGGGCGGTGGGGCGTGGAGTGTCAGATCCGCACGCCGAACTGGAACGGCATGTTGTTGATCGACTCGTAGCGCACGACCGTGCCGGTGCGCGGGGCGTGCAGGACCATGCCGTTGCCGGCGTAGAAGCCGACGTGGTGCTGGTCGCTGTAGAAGATGACCAGGTCGCCGACCTTGAGGTCGGACTGGGAGTAGATGCGCGTACCGGCGTTGGCCTGGGCCTGCGAGGTGCGCGGGATGGTGACGCCGGCCTGCGCGTAGGCCCAGGAGGTCAGACCCGAGCAGTCGAAGGTGTTCGGCCCCGCGGTGGCGTACGCGTAGGGCGAGCCGATCTTGCTCTGGGCGGCCTGGAAGGCGGCCAGGGCCCGGGCGGAGGCGGGGCCGGTGCTGCCGAGGTCCACGCGCTCGCTGGCGGAGCGGCTGGCGCGGGCGTCGGCGGCGGCGATGGCGGCACGCTCGGCGGCCGTCAGGGAGTTGAGCAGCTTCTGCGCGGAGGCGAGCTTGGCCTGGACGGCCTTCTTCTGCTTGGCCAGTTCGGCGCGGGTGGCGGCGAGGTCCTTGAGCTTCTCGGAGGCCTCCGCGCGCTCCTGGGCGAGCTCGCGCTGCTTCTCCTGGATCTTCTTCAGCGCGTCGACCTGCTGGGCGCTGAGCTGGTCGGCGGTGGACGCCTTGTCCAGGTAGTCGTCGGGGTTCGACGACAGGAAGAGCTGGAGGGAGGAGTCGATGGACCCCGAGCGGTACTGCGCGGCGGCCGCGAGGCCTATGGAGTCGCGCAGTTCGTTGAGCTCCTGCTGACCGCGGGCCACGTTGTCCTGGACGGTGGAGATCTCCTTCTGGAGGTCCTCCTGCTTGTCCTTGGCGTCGTTGAGCTTCTCGGTGGCCTGCTCGGCCTGCTCGTAGAGCGCGTCGACCTTCGCCTTGACCTCGTCCTTGTTGGGCTTCTCGCTCGGCGCCGCGTTGGCGGCGTTGGCGCTGAGGGCTACGGCGGCAGCAGCTGCGGTGGTGAGCACGGTCACGCGCACTCGGCTCGGCTGCTTGGGTCGACGGTGGGACGCCACGGAGGTGAACTCCTTCTTTTGAGTGATCACCCGCTCGGAGGTTCGAGCCCAGACCCTAGTGACCTTCCCGTGATCAGTTCAAATCCTCAGGAGCAAAATCCTGTCACGCCATGCATTCTTTACACACAACTCACGTGCGGTAATGCTCGATTGACGCTACGTTGCGTGACGATACGCCTAATTCGGGCATGCTGCGCCTTCCCGGGGGATAACCCCCGGACCCCCAGCAGAAAAGACGGACCGCAGGGCCACCGGCGCGGACAACGCGAGGCAGGCCGAGGGCAATCCGGACGTCGACGGTCAGGAGAGGCGCTTCAGAAGCACCACAGAAGCGACCGGGCGCGCGCCCGCCTTGGCGACCCCGTCGGCGACCTCGCGGTCGGTCGAGGCGACGATCACGGGGCGGCCCGGCGGCTCGGCGCGCACCAGCTGGCGGATCAACTCGTCGGCGGTGACACCCGGCTTGGAGAACAGCACCCGCACCCCGCGCGGCGGCGCGAGCAGCACCGGCGCGGCGAGCTCCGCCCCGTCGAAGACACAGGTCACCTCCGCCCCGGTCTGCGCCGCGAGCTGCGAGAGCTGACCGAGCAGCCGCAGCCGCTGCTTCTCCAGCGGCATCTGCGGATAGCCGGTCTTGGTGACGTTGTAGCCGTCGACCACCAAGTGCGCCTGGGGCAGGGCCAGTAGCTGGTCCAGGATCGCGGGGTCGTTCTCGGACAGGGCCCGCGCGGCGATGTCCTTCGGGGTCATTCGTCCCGGTTCGACCGCGTCGACCGTCTCGGCGGGCCGTACCGACACCGGCGGCAGCGCCAGCTCCCGGCGCAGCCCCTGGGCCGCGTCCAGGACGGTGTCCAGCAGCAGCCGTACGCGCATGTCCTCGACGCTGCGCCCCTCGCGGGCCGCTCTGCGCGTGGCCTCCAGGGCGGCCTCGGCCTCCCCGAGGCGGGCCTTCAGGCGCCGCGTCTCGCTCTCGGAGGCGGACACCTGGGCCTGGGCCTCGGCGCGCGCGGCCTCGGTCTCGCCGTGCACCTTGCGCAGCGCCGCCTCGCCGCGCTTGACGTCGCTCAGGGCGGCGCGCAGCTTGCGGTGAAGCGATTCGGCTTCCTTCTTGGCGGACTCCAGCTCGGTGCGCAGCCGCTCGGTCTCGGCGCGCGTCTGGTCGCGGGCCGCGGCCAACTCCTCGCGCAGCCGCTCCAGTTCGGCGCGGCTCTCCTCGTCGACCCGCTCGGCGTCGGCCCGCTGGGCCTCCTCGCCGGCCGCGGTGACGAGCTTCACCCAGCCCGTGGGGCGCAGAACATAGGCCGCGGCCGCCACGTCGAGCGGATCCGCGGCCGGGGGCGGCGAGCCGGAGTCGAGGGCGCCGGACAGTTCCGGCTGGGCCTCTCTGAGCTTCTCGCCGATCCGCTGCCGGAACAGCGGATCGGTCTCCAGCGCGGCCGCCATGGCGTTCCCGGCGAACTTGGCCCGCCGGTTCGGCGCGAAGCGGGCGTACTGGCGCAGCTGCGCCGGCAGCTCGCCGACGGTGAGCCCGCCGAAGCCGTCCGAGACGATCTGGACGACCTTGCGGCGCACGCCGTCGGGCAGCGGACGGTCGAGCACCTCGGCGGCGCCGTCGGCCGGCCCCCCGCCTTGTGTCTCCACCATCCGTCACACCCCATTTACTGTGCGGGGCCGCTCCCCGTCAGGAGTCGGCGCCCGGCCTGTCCACGAGTTCCACCTGGTCCACGGCGTTGCACCAGCGGCAGCGCACCGACTCGATGGTCTCACTGACCACCTCGCGCTCCTCGACCTTCGGCTCTCCGGCCAGGTCGAGGTGGACGTACTCGACGACCTTCGACGAGCGGGTCACGTCGAAGCGCGTGAGATTGCCGCAGAGGGCGCAGCGCCACCGGGTCGTGTCGGTCGGCAGGGGAACCGTCATCGTGACCTTGCTCTTTCCTACGGGGACTTCCATTGTCAGTGACGCCCGAGCTTCCCCGGAACGTGTGGCCGTAACCCTACGGCCTGGCGGGTACTCACCGCTCGGGCGTCCACAGCGGCGAGGCGGTCTGTTCCGGTGCGCCCCGTTACGTCATGCTCTGTGTTCATGATCAGCAAGTGGAGCAGGGCGGTCGGTTCCCCGGGGGGCGCGGCACCGGTCACCTACGGGCTGATCGGGCTGTGCTGCCTGGTCTTCGTGATCGGCCCGGCGGCGGGGCTGAATCCGGCGTACGGCTCCGGGGACGCGCTGCTCGCCACGCAGCGGGCCTACTTCCACCGCTGGGGCGTGGTCCCCGCAGAGCTGTTCGAGGGCTCCCCCGGTGCGGCCCTCACACCGGCGACCGCGCTCTTCGTGCACGGCAGCTGGGTGCATCTGCTGGGCAACATGCTCTTCCTCTACGTCTTCGGCGTGATGGCCGAGGAACGGATGGGCCGGGTGCAGTTCCTCCTCTTCTACGTCGGCTGCGGCTACCTCGCGCTGCTGGGGTACGCGGCGGCCAACGCCGGCTCCGAGCAGTCGCTGGTCGGCGCGTCCGGGGCGATCTCGGCGGTCCTCGGCGCGTTCCTGTACCTGTTCCCGGGGGCCCGGGTGACAAGCCTCCTCCCCTTCCTCTTCTTCCTCCCCCTGCGCTTCCCCGCGTGGGTCGTCCTGCCCTTCTGGGTCACCCTCCAGTGGCTGGCCGCGGGCCGCGCGACGGACGGCCCCGGGGTGGCCTACCTGGCCCACCTGGTGGGCTTCGGCCTGGGCCTGCTCTACGCGTGGGCCCGTTTCGGCCGTACGACTAGAGTGAGGGCCGCCCCAGCTCCGGCCCCCGAGGGAGAGAACCAGCCGTGATCACCGCGATCGTCCTCATCAAGACCAGCGTGGACCGGATCCCCGAGATCGCGGAGTCGATCGCGGCGCTGGACTCCGTCAGCGAGGTCTTCTCGGTGACCGGCACGTACGACCTGATCGCCATGGTCCGGGTACGCCGGCACGAGGACCTGGCCGAGGTCATCCCGGGCAGCATCAGCAAGATCCCCGGCGTCGAGGCGACCGACACCCACGTGGCGTTCCGCACGTACTCCCAGCACGACCTGGAAGCGGCCTTCGCGATCGGCCTGGACAGCTAGGACCGCGGCTGGGACTGCGGCTGGGACTTCAGTGCGAGCACGGTGATGCCGTCGGCCGTGGCCACGTACACGCGGCCGTCGTCGATCACCGGGCTCTGGGTGCCGACCGACGCTCCGCCCTGGACCCGTTTCGACCAGGTCTGCTCGCCCTTGGGGCTGACGCCGTAGAGCGTGGAGCCCCGGCGGGCGTAGACGGTGCTCTTCGCCACCGCCGGGTCGCTGTACTGGGTGCCGTCGTCGGTGAACGGGAAGGTCCAGGCGGTGGAGCCGTCCGCGGGGTCCAGGGCGACCAGTTCGTAGTCGGTCGCGGCGACGCCAAGGCCGCCGAAGGCCACGCAGGTGAAGTAACGGCTGCCGTAGAGCGTCTGGTTGGCCGTGCTCCACAGCGGTTTCCCTGACCTGCTGAGGCCGTGCAGCGACTTCTCGCCGCCGGAGCCGACGATCAGCGTGTCCCCGACGAGCGTGGGCCGCCCGGTGTCGGAACCGGCCCGCGTCGACCACAGCCGCTGCCCGGTCCGCGCGTCGAGCGCCCGCACCTCGTCGCCGAAGGTGCCGACGTACACCACCCCGTCCGCCGCCAGGGGCTCCGAGGTGGGCGCGGGCCCGGTCGGCGCGGTCCAGCGGACGCTGCCGTCGGGGGCGTACGCCCGCACCCCGCCCTCGCCGGAGGACGCCTTGTAGGACACCAGGACCAGCCCGGCCGCGGCCACCGGCACCTGGCTGCTCGCGGCGACCGTCCTGGTCCAGCGCACCTTGCCGCGCGGCCCGACCGCGCAGAGCCGGGAGCCGCCCTCCTTGCCGTCGAACAGCAGGCAGTACGCGCCGTCGGCGGTGGCGAGCGGGGACATCACCTGGGCGCCCAGCGCGGTGCTCCACAGGGTCCGCCCACTGCGGTCCACGGCGTGCAGCGAGCCGTCCGTGCCGCCGACGTAGATCCGCTGCCCGTCGGGCGACAGCGCGGCGCAGGGCCCGTGTCCGCCGCCGAGCCCCTGGACCTTGTACTCCCAGCCCACCCGGGCGGTGCCGGTCGAGGAGGCGCGGGCGGTGCTCCCCGGGCTGCCGGGGGACTCGGCGGTGCTGCCCGAGGAGTCGCGCAGCAGCAGCCAGCCGCCAACACCGGCCGCCGACGCGGCCCCGGCGCCACCGAC
>NZ_JBEYVC010000138.1:0-27795 GCF_040643855.1 Streptomyces sp. NPDC047072
TATTCGGCGAGCTGGGGGTACAGCGCAGCCAGGTCGCCCGCGAGGCCCGCCTTGACCTGGCGGGAGATGTCGTCGGCGAGCACCTCGTGGGCGCCCGGCACCTCTCGCACCACACGGAAAGCGCTTGCCCCCCACTCGGGAAAGGACCTCCCGTGCGAAGAACCCGCATCCTCGCGGCCGTGCTCGCGCTCGCGGCCGGGCTGCTCGCCGGCTCCCCGCCCGCGCTCGCGGCCGACGGCACCGCGAAAGCCGCGCTGGCCGCCGACACGTACACCTGGAAGAACGCCCGGATCGACGGGGGCGGATTCGTGCCGGGGATCGTGTTCAACCGGAAGGAGAAGAACCTCGCGTACGCGCGGACCGACATCGGCGGGGCCTATCGGTGGCAGGAGTCCTCGAAGACCTGGACGCCCCTGCTGGACTCCGTCGGCTGGGACGACTGGGGGCACACCGGGGTGGTGAGCCTCGCCTCCGACTCCGTGGATCCGAACAAGGTGTACGCGGCCGTCGGGACGTACACCAACAGCTGGGATCCGAAGAACGGAGCCGTCATGCGGTCCTCGGACCGGGGCGCCAGCTGGCAGACGGCGAACCTGCCCTTCAAGCTGGGCGGCAACATGCCGGGCCGGGGCATGGGCGAGCGGCTCGCGATCGATCCGAACAAGAACAGCGTGCTCTACCTCGGCGCGCCCAGCGGCAAGGGGCTGTGGCGGTCGACCGACTCCGGCGCCACCTGGGCGCAGGTGACGAACTTCCCCAACGTCGGTAACTACCAACAGGATCCGAGCGACACGAGCGGGTACGCCAGCGACAACCAGGGCATCGTCTGGGTCACCTTCGACGAGTCGACGGGCACGTCCGGGAACGCGACGAAGAGCATCTACGTGGGGGTGGCCGACCTCCAGAACTCCGTGTACCGCTCGACGGACGCCGGCGCCACCTGGAGCCGCGTGGCCGGTCAGCCGACGGGATACCTCGCGCACAAGGGCGTGCTGGACGCGGTCAACGGCTATCTCTATCTCGCCTACAGCGACAAGGGCGGCCCGTACGACGGCGGCAAGGGCCAGTTGTGGCGGTACGCGACGGCGACCGGCACCTGGACGAACATCAGCCCGGTCGCGGAGGCCGACACCTACTACGGCTTCAGCGGGCTGACGCTGGACCGGCAGAAGCCGGGGACCGTGATGGCCACCGCCTACAGCTCCTGGTGGCCGGACACCCAGATCTTCCGCTCCACCGACAGCGGCGGCACCTGGACGCGGGCGTGGGACTACACGTCGTACCCCAACCGCGCGAACCGCTTCACCATGGACGTCTCCTCCTCCCCCTGGTTGACGTGGGGCGCGAACCCGTCACCGCCCGAACAGACCCCGAAACTCGGGTGGATGACCGAGTCGCTGGAGATCGACCCGTTCAACTCGAACCGGATGATGTACGGCACGGGCGCGACGATCTACGGCACCGAGAACCTGACGAACTGGGACTCCGGGAGCCAGTTCACCATCAGGCCGATGGTGCAGGGCCTGGAGGAGACCGCGGTCAACGACCTCGCGTCGCCGCCCACCGGCGCACCGCTGCTCAGCGCGCTCGGTGACGTGGGCGGCTTCCGGCACACGGACCTCACCAAAGTCCCCTCGATGATGTTCACTTCGCCGAACTTCACCACGACGACCAGCCTCGACTTCGCCGAGACCAACCCGAACACCGTCGTGCGGGTCGGCAACCTCGACTCCGGTCCGCATGTGGCGTTCTCGACGGACAACGGGGCCAACTGGTTCGCGGGCAGCGACCCTTCGGGGGTCAGCGGGGGCGGTACGGTCGCCGCGGCCGCCGACGGCAGCCGGTTCGTGTGGAGTCCGGACGGGACCGGCGTGCAGTACACGACGGGCTTCGGGTCGTCGTGGTCGGCGTCGGCGGGGATCCCGGCCGGGGCGATCGTGGAGTCGGACCGGGTGGACCCGAAGACCTTCTACGGCTTCAAGTCGGGGAAGTTCTACGTCAGTTCGGATGGCGGCGCGACCTTCACGGCGTCCGCGGCGAGCGGTCTCCCCGCCGGGGACAGCGTGCGCTTCAAGGCGCTGCCGGGTGTGAAGGGGGACGTGTGGCTCGCGGGCGGGGCGAGCGACGGGGCGTACGGGCTCTGGCACTCGACCGACTCCGGCGCGAGTTGGACGAAGCTCGCGGGCGTCGACCAGGCCGACACCGTCGGCTTCGGCAAGGCGGCCACGGGGGCGTCGTACCAGACGCTCTACACCAGCGCGAAGATCGGCGGGGTGCGGGGCATCTTCCGCTCCACCGACAAGGGGGCGAACTGGACGCGGATCAACGACGATGCGCACCAGTGGGGTTGGACGGGCGCGGCGATCACCGGCGACCCGCGGGTGTACGGGCGCGTGTACGTCTCGACCAACGGCCGGGGTGTGGTCTACGGCGACTCCAGTGCCGGGGACAGTGGGGGCGGTGGCGGCGGGGGCGATCCGACGGATCCGACACCGACCGGCGCCTGCGCGGTGACGTACAAGATCACCAATCAGTGGACGGGCGGCTTCCAGGCGGACGTCCAGGTGAGCAACACCGGGTCAACCGCCTGGACGGGCTGGTCACTTGGGTGGACCTTCCCCAACGGGCAGACCATCGGGCAGCTCTGGAACGCCGAGTACACGCAGTCGGGTTCGGCGGTGACCGCGAGGAACGTCGGCTGGAACGGCAACGTGGCGGCGGGCTCGTCCGTGGGCTTCGGGTTCACGGGGAGCTGGTCGGGGACCAACGGGAAACCGACGGCATTCACGGTGGGCGACCAGAGCTGCACGGTCTCCTGATCACGGTGCGCCGTGTCCTCCCTTCTCCGTGAGGACACGGCGCGCCTCATGGGGAGGCACTTGCGGGTCGGTGGGCTCGTGGCCGCGCAGGGCGGAGGCGAGCGCGGCGACGGTCGCCATGCCCGCGGCGACGGTGAAGACGATGGTCAGTCCGTGGTGGAAGGGGCCCGAGACCAGCCGGGGGAAGAAGGTGTGGCCGGTCAGGGTGGCGCGCTGGGCCGCGGTGAGGTGGTCGAGGGTGCCGCTCGCGCCGAGCAGGTTGCCGATGGGGTTGTGGCCGAGGAACGTGGCGAAGAGGGTGCTGACCGGGGGCAGGGACGCGGCCTGGTGGGCGGTGGCGGCCGGGACACCGTGGGCCTGGAGGCCGTCGGCGAGCGTCTTCGGCAGGGAGGAGGCCAGCCCCGAGACCATCAGGGAGAAGAACACGCCGATGGAGAGGGCCGTGCCCGAGTTCTGGAAGGTGGAGCGCATCCCCGAGGCCACGCCCCGGTACTCGGCGGGCACGCTGCCCATGATGGACGAGGTGTTGGGCGCGGAGAACATGCCCTGGCCCAGGCCGTTCAGGAGCAACAGGGCAGCGAACGAGCCGTAGGTGAAGTCCACCGGCAGGACCAGCAGGCCGAGGAACGACCCGGCGACCAGGACCAGGCCCGTCGTGGAGAACAGGCGGGCGCCGAAGCGGTCGGAGAGGTAGCCGGAGACCGGTCCCGCGATGAGGAAGCCCAGCGTCAGCGGCAGCATGAAGATGCCCGCCCAGAGAGGGGTGTCCTCGAAGTCGTAGCCGTGCAGGGGCAGCCAGATGCCCTGCAACCAGATGATCAGCATGAACTGGAGCCCGCCGCGCGCGATCGCGGTCAGCAGCGCGGCCAGGTTGCCGACGGCGAAGGCCCGCACCCGGAACAGCGACAGCCGGAACATCGGTTCGGCGACGCGCCTCTCGACCAGGCAGAACAGCAGCAACAGGCAGACGCCGCCGGTCAGTCCGGTGAGGACCAGCGGGTTGCCCCACCCGGTGGCGGCGCCGCCGTAGGGCTGGATGCCGTAGGTGATGGCCGCGAGGAGGATGCCGGCGCCCGCGGCGAAGGTGAGGTTGCCGGTCCAGTCGATCCGGCCGCGGTGGCCCGAGGCGGTCTCGCGCAGGCTCAGGTACGACCAGATCGTGCCGACGACGCTGATGGGGACGCTCACCCAGAACACCGCCCGCCAGTCGACCGCGGCGAGCAGGCCGCCCGCGAGCAGGCCGAGGAACTGGCCCGCGAGCGCGGTGATCTGGTTGGTGCCGAGCGCCATGCCGCGCTGGTGGGCGGGGAAGGCGTCGGTGAGAATCGCGGCGGAGTTGGCGGTGAGCATGGACCCGCCGAACGCCTGCACGATCCGCCAGAGGATCAGCCACAGGGCGCCTGCGCCGGCGTGCAGGGGGTCGAGGGAGAGGGCGACCGATGCGCAGGCGAAGATCACGAAGCCGAGGTTGTAGATCCTGACCCGGCCGAACATGTCGCCGAGTCTGCCGAGGACGACGACCAGGACCGCGGAGACCAGCAGGTAGCCGAGGATCATCCAGAGCAGGTAGCCGATGTTGCCGGCGGCGAGCGGGTCGAGGCCGATCCCGCGGAAGATGGCCGGCAGCGAGATGATCACGATGGACGCGTCCATGGTCGCGATCAGGACGGCGAGGGTGGTGTTGGAGAGGGCGACCCATTTGTAGCCGGGGCCGGGAGGGAGTGCGTGGCGGCGGGCCAGGCGGGCGAGCAGGCCGCGATCGGCGGAGCGCTCGGGGTCCTTTCGGCCCCGGTCCAGATGGCCGACGCCTTCCCGCTCCCGGTCCGCACGGCCGGCGTCTTGCCGGTTCCGGTCCGCACCGCCGGCATCCTCCCGCTCACGGTCCGCACGGCCGGCATCCTTCCGCTCACGGTCCGCACGGCCGGCGTCCTTCCGCTCCCGGTCCTCGCGGTCGGCATCCCCCTCAGGCTCCCCAGGCCCCGTCTCGACGGGAGCGCCCGGTCGCCGCCCCCTGATCAGGGACGCCCCCGCCGCCGCCAGGGACATCGCGATGGCGAGCGAGAAGACGACGACCAGGCCGTCGTGGAAGGGCCCCGAGATCAGGTGGGGGAAGAACTCGCGGCCCGTCAACTGCGCGGCGTGGGCCGCCGGGAGGTGGTCGAGGATCGAGCCGCCCAGCAGATGCTGGATCGGGTTGTAGCCGAGGAACGCGGCGAACAGGACGCCGACCGGCGGGAGTTGGGACACCGCGTGCGCGGCCTGCGCGGGGACGCCCTGCGCCGTGAGCCCGGAGCTGAGCGTCTGCGGCAGCGAGCCGGAGAGCCCGGCCACCATGAGCGAGAAGAACACGCCCATCGACAGCACCATGCCGGCGTTCTGGAAGGTCGCCCGCATCCCGGACGCGGCCCCGCGCGCGTCCGCCGGCACGCTCGACATGATGATCGACGTGTTGGGCGCGGCGAACAGCCCGCCGCCGAGGCCGTTGAGGAAGATCAGCAGCGCGAAGACCCAGTAGCTGAAGTCCGTCGGCAGCGCGAGCAGTCCGGCGAAGGACGCGCCCATCACCACGAACCCGGCGGCCGCGAACAGCCGCGCCCCGAACCGGTCGGAGAGATACCCCGAGACCGGCCCGGCGACCAGGAAGCCGACGGTCAGCGGCAGCATGTAGATCCCGGCCCACAGCGGGGTGTCGGCGTAGTCGTACCCGTGCAGCGGCAGCCAGATGCCCTGCAACCAGATGATCAGCATGAACTGGAGCCCGCCGCGCGCGATCGACCCCAGCAGCGTCGCCGCGTTGCCGCCCGCGAAGACGGGGTCCCTGAACAGCCGTAGCGGGAACATCGGTTCGGCGACCCTGGACTCGATCACACAGAAGGCGGCGAGCACGGCCACCCCGCCGACCAGGCCCGCGAGCACCCAGGGATTCGTCCAGCCCATGGTGTGGCCGCCGTAGGGCTGGATGCCGTAGGTGATGCCGGCGAGCAGCGCGGTCAGTCCGACGGCGAAGGTGACGTTGCCCCACCAGTCCATGCGCCCGGGCCGTCGTACGCCGGTCTCGTGCAGGGACTTGTACGCCCACACCGTGCCGATGAGCCCGATGGGCACGTTGACCCAGAAGACCGAGCGCCAGTTCCACGTGACCAGCGCGCCGCCCAGCACCAGGCCGATGAAGGAACCGGCGATGCCGGCGACCATGTTGACGCCGAGGGCCATGCCCCGCTGGCGGGCCGGGAAGGCGTCGGTGAGGAGGGCCGCGGAGTTCGCCATCAGCATGGCGCCGCCGACGGCCTGCGGTATCCGCCAGCCGATCAGCCACAGGGCGCCGCCCGCGCCGTGGAAGGGGTCGACGGAGAGGATCACCGAGGTCAGGGTGAAGATCAGGAACCCGGCGTTGTAGATGCGGACCCGGCCCCACATGTCGCCGAGCCGGCCGAGGGCGACCACCAGCACGGCGGTGACGAGCATGTAGCCCATCAGCATCCACAGCAGATAGCTGACGTTGGCGGGCTCGAGCGGGTCGAGCCGGATGCCGGTGAAGATGCCCGGCAGGGAGATCAGCACGATCGAGCTGTTGACGGTCGCGAGCAGGATGCCGAGCGTGGTGTTGGTCAGCGCCACCCACTTGTAACGGGGGTGGTCGACGCCGATCCACGCCTTGCGGGCGGCGGTGGACGGGGGTGTCTCCTCGGTGGACATGGTCTGCTCTCTCCGCTGTGTCGTGCGGCCGTTCAGTGCGTGTCGTGCTGGGGGTCTCCCGAACGCGCCGCCTCCTGCGCCAGCCGTCGGACGATCGGCAGGGCGGTGGCCAGGGCCGTGCCGAGCGCCTGGCGTTCCTCCTCGGAGAGCCGGTCCATCAGGCGTACGGCGCGTGCGTCGCGCTCGCGACGGCGCTCGGCGAGCACCTCGCGCCCGGCTTCCGTGACGGCGACCAGGGTCACCCGCCCGTCGTCGGGGTCGCTGATCCGCGTCGCCAGTCCCTGGTTCTCCAGGCGCTGCACGAGCTGGGTCATCGACGGCTGGGCGACCCCTTCGGCGGCGGCCAGCGCGGTCAGCCGGACGGGGCCCTCCCGCTCCAGCCGCCCCAGCGTCGAGGCGGTCGTGAAGCTCATGCCCCGGCGGCTGTTGAGGTTCCGGACCACCACGCCCGCGACTTCGGCGAGCGCCTGGGCGATCTCTTCGGGTTCCATCCGCTCCACACCCTCAGTCGTATCACTTGCCTATATAGCTTCCCTATCAAAAACGGGAAAAGAATGAGGCGGCCGCCCTGTGTGCCGGGCGGCCGCCTCTGGTGGGCCCTAGAAGGCCGTCACGGTGTGTATACAGTCGGCCGCGGCGCCGTCGCCATCCCGTTCCCGATGAAGAAGCTCGGGTGCGGCGGTTGGTTGTATGCGGTGTTCTGCCAGGCCAGACCCGTGCGGTACATCGTGTCGTGGAGGAGCGTGGTGATCTTTGTCGTCGTCTCGATCGGGGTCGAGTAGATCCTGAGTGCCGTGTTGTCCGACATCGGCCAGACGACCTCCTCGCGCCAGTCGCCGAGGATGTCGCCGGAGAGCGACGGGGTCGCCTTGGTGCTGTTGTTGGAGTGGACCGACGCTCCGGTCAGCAGCCGGGTGTCCGACGAGGTGCCGTACTTGTCGATGTGGGTGCCGTCGAGGAGTTCGCGGACGGTGTCGCCGTCCCACCAGGACAGGAAGTTGACGGAGGACGGCTCGCGGCCCTTGGTCGCGCCCGCCTCGTCGCGGATCGAGGAGTCGGAGGCCGACCAGACCTCGGCGCCGTCGTTGCCCGCCCAGATGTCCCCGGCGACTCCGCGGCCGTTGTCGCAGCAGGCGGCGAGGCTCCAATTGACCGTGCCATTGGCCGGGTTGATGTACAGCTCCGCCGGCTGGCTCGAGGACTCCGAGACCTTGAAGTACTCCAGGCCCGCGTGCGAGGGGTCCAAGTCTCCGAGGTGCTGGGCGTCGCCGTGGCCGGTCTTGGTGGTCCACAGTCCGTTGCCGTTGTCGTCGACCGCCATCGCACCGTAGACGATCTCGTCCTTGCCGTCGTTGTCGACGTCCCCGACGGACAGACTGTGCGAGCCCTGACCGTCGTACCCCTTGCCGGAGTTGGTCGAGGAGGTCGTGTCGAAGGTCCAGCGGCGGGTGAAGGTGCCGTTCCGCCAGTCCCAGGCGGCGATGACGGTACGGGTGTAGTAACCGCGGGCCATGATGAGCGAGGGCCGGGCGCCGTCCAGGTACGCCGTTCCCGCGAGGAAGCGGTCGACGCGGTTGCCGTAGGAGTCGCCCCACGAGGACACCGTGCCGCGCGCCGGGACGTAGTCGACGCTCTGCATCGCCTTGCCGGTCTGGCCGTTGAACATCGTCAGGTACTCGGGGCCGGAGAGCACATAGCCGCTGGAGTTGCGGTAGTCGGCCGACGAGCTGCCGATCACCGCGCCGGTCCCGTCGACCGTGCCGTCCGCCGTCTTCATGGCGACCTCGGCCTTGCCGTCGCCGTCGTAGTCGTACGCCTGGAACTGCGTGTAGTGCGCGCCGGAACGGATGTTGCGGCCCAGGTCGATCCGCCACAGCCGGGTGCCGTCGAGCTTGACCCCGTCGAGGATCGTGTTGCCGGTGTAGCCGGACTGGGAGTTGTCCTTCTGGTTGGTCGGCTGCCACTTGAGGACGAAGTCGAGGGCGCCGTCGCCGTCGAGGTCGGCGACCGAGGCGTCGTTCGCCTCGTAGGTGTACGCCACCCCGTCGGGCGTGGTGCCACCGGCGGGCGGGCTGATCGGAACGTCCTTGTATCCGGTGCGCAGTTGGACCGCGTGGACCGAGTCGGCCTGCTCCACGCCGCCCACGATCGCGCGGATCGTGTAGTCGGCCTGGGCGGGGGCGCCGGAGTGGAAGTAGTTGGTGGAGCCGGTGACCGGGGTCGAGTTGACCTTCGTCCCGGCGCGGTACACGTTGAAGGAGACGTCGTTCGGGTCGGTGCCGAGCCAGCGCCAGCTGACCAGGTTGCCGGCGTCTGTGTGGACGCTGACCACACCCCGGTCGAGCTTCTCGACCTGGCGGGCGGTGGCGGCCGCGGCGGTACCGGGGGACAGCGCGGTCAGGCCTGCGGCGACCAGGGCCGCGGTGGCGGTGGCCGCGGCGAGGAGGACACGGCGTCTGCGGTGCGGGTGCGGGTGCTGCACGGGGTGAACCTCCGAAGCGGAGAGGACGGACGGGTTCCGCCTCCTCAGTCGCCGCCGCCTTCCCCGGCGTTGCCCTCTCTTTGCGCCACCTTGGCGTATCTTTTGGCCAGTTCGACGGCTGTACGGGCCATGCGGGCCCGTAGCTCGGGCGGTTCCAGCACCTCGATGTCCGCGCCGAGGCGCAGGAGTTCGCCGTGCGCGTGGTCGACGGACTCGATGGGGATCCGGGCGAGCGTCCAGCCGTCCGGGCCGGTGCGGGCATCAAGGATCCGAAGCAGCTCGACGCCCGGCGCCAGACGTACGACCGCCTCGCCCCGGTACAGCCGGTCGTGGAAGTCGCGCTGGTACGCCGTCCAGTAGGCCGCCAGGTCGAAGTCGTCGGGGCGGGTGAACTCCTCGTCGGACGCGGTGAGTTCGAGGATCTGGTCGACGCGGTAGGTGCGCGGGCCCGGACCGGCGATCACATACCAGCGGCCCGCCTTCAGGACCAGCCCGTACGGCTCCAGGCGGCGCCGGACGTCGGTGGGCTCGCGCCAGCGCCGGTATACAACATCCAGGATGCGTGTATTCCATACCGCATCCGCCACCATCGGCAGATACGGCGCCTCCTCGCCCTCCGCGTACCATCCGGGGGCGTCGAGATGGAAGCGTCCGCTGATCCGGTCGGCGTGGGCCCGAAGCTCCGGCGGCAACGCGGCCCGCACCTTGAGCTGGGCGGCTGCCAGGACCGAACCCAGGCCCAGCTCGGCGGCGGGCCCGGGTGCCCCGGCCAGGAAGAGCGCCTCGGCCTCGTCCGCGGTGAGGCCGGTGAGGCGGGTGCGGTAGCCGTCGAGCAAGCGGTAGCCGCCGGCGTGGCCCGCGTCGCCGTAGAGCGGGATCCCCGCGGCGCCTAGGGCCTCGACGTCCCGGTAGACCGTGCGTACGGAGACCTCCAGCTCCTCGGCGAGCTGGGCGGCGGTCATCCGGCCCCGGGTCTGGAGCAGGAGGAGGATCGAGACGAGCCGGGCGGACTTCACCGCTCCAGAATCCCAGACTTCACTGACAGAGGATGTCAGTGAAGGCGGCCTACCGTCCCGGCATGGGCTTCACCGAGAAACTCCTCACCGTGCCGCCGCCCCTCGAACTCGCCGGCCGGCACATCAAGCGCTACCACGTCACCGCGGACCCGGCCGGCATCGAGCCCGAGGTCGAGAAGGCCGCGTACGCGATCCTCCCGGAGCTGCTGCCGGAGCCGGACGGCACCCCGCCGGCGACCTTCGTGGTGCTGCACCGGGGAGCCGACGACGGCGCCTACCTGAACGCGTACAGCTGGGTGTGGGACAACGTCCTGCACTTCCGGGGCGCGTCGGCGGGCCAGCCGGTCCTGGGCTGCCCGGACCGCGACCCGACCCACTTCATCAAGCCCGAACTCCCCTGGATCGGCTGCGTCTGGGAGCTGCCGCCGATCCTGCACGAACGGGACGCCTGGGTACGGCACTTGCTCGCCCCCGAAGTCCCGGACCTGACCGCCTACTTGACCGACTCCCTGCCCGAGGGAACCACAGGAGACCGCACATGAGCAGCCCGCACGACTTCGACTTCTTCCACGGCGACTGGGAGGTCGTGAACCGCCGCCGCGCCGACTTCCTGGATCCGGACAGCGGTTGGGAGGAGTTCCCGGCCACGAACCGGTGCTGGCCGCTGTTCGACGGGGCGGCGAACGTCGACGAGATCGACATGCCGCACCTCGGTGCGAAGGGGGCGACACTGCGGCTCTTCGACCGGGAGACCGGGCAGTGGTCGCTGAACTGGGCGGCGAGCGGGAGCGGGAAGCTGTTCCCGCCGGTCGTCGGTCGATTCACGGGCGGGCGTGGGGAGTTCTACGGCGACGACACGTACGACGGCAAGGACGTCCGGGTGCGGTTCGTGTGGGCGGACGTGTCGTCGGCCGGTGCCCACTGGGAGCAGGCGTTCTCCCTCGACGGCGGGGAGACCTGGGTGACCAACTGGACGATGGACTTCAGCCGGCCTTCCGGAACGCCCGCACGCTGAACACCGGGTCGGCGCGCGGGAGTTCCTGGTCCGGCAGGGCTTCGAGGCGGGCGGCGAACCCCTCCGTGAGCGGCTCCCCCGGCGGCAGCATGGTGAACCAGCCGCGCCGCAGGTCGGCGGCGGTCCGGCGGGGGCTGCGGCCCTGACCACGGCCCGGGAAGCCGGCCCGTCCGGCCGGGTGCAGTCGGTGGGCGGCGGCGTAGGACTCCACGAGCCGTGGCTCGTCACGGGCCGGGCGGCGCGGGCGCGGGGCGAGGACGGCGTCGATGTCGCTGCCGACGTCGTGGGCGGCGGCCTTGTCGACGGTGGTGACGTAGACCCCGCCGGGTCTGAGCACCCGCGCGCACTCGGCGACGACGGTCCGCACGTCGTCCGGTTCGTCGAGGAGGTGCAGCAGCCAGACGCTGGTGACGGCGTCGAAGGTCCCGTCGGGGAAGGGCAGCGCGCGGCTGTCGGCGAGCGCGATGGCGCCGGGCAGCCGGCCGGCGGCCATCCGGGCCATGCCGTACGTCAGGTCGACGCCGGTCACCCGGAGGCCGGGCCGAGCGGCGGCGAGGCGGCGGGTGACGATCCCGGTGCCGCAGGCGACATCGAGGAGCCGCCCGGTGTCCGCGGGGATCAGCCCGAGCACGGCGCCGGCGGCCGCGGCGGCCCTGGGCTCACCCCCACGGCTGACGTCGTACGCACCGGCTTCCTTGTCGTAGTCGAGCACCGGCTCACCGGTCCCTCGGGGTCGTGGCGCTCCGTGTCGCGGTCCGACGCCGGGTCGCCGGCTTCCTGTCGCGGTCCGACGCCGGGTCGCCGGCTCCCGAAGTGGTCCGGCACCGGCGGCTGCCGTACGTCGAGCTCCGGCTCACTCGGCCCCGTGCCCCGGTGCCAGTGCCGTCACCCGGTGTGCCAGTTCGAAGTCCTTCTCGGTGACCGCTCCGCCCGCGCTGTGGGTGTGCACGGACAGCGAGACGGTGTTGTAGCCGAGGGTGAGGTCGGAGTGGTGGTCGAGTTCGTCCTGGACCTGGGCGATGTGGATGACCATCGCGGTGGCGGCGAAGTGGGTGGCGAGCCGGTAGGAGCGGGTCAGGCGGCCGTCCTCGACCGCCCAGCCGGGCAGCTCCGCGAGCCGGTCCTCGATCTCCTTCTGCGACAGCGGTTCGACGGGCATGACCTCGGTCCTTCCTTCGGCCGGTTTCCTGTCCAGGCTGCCACAGGACGACTGCCGCGGTCCCAGGGCCTGTCCGGCGGATCATGTCGGCGTCGCGGGGTCTGGCACGCCCTCCCCCACGGCCTCAAGGGCGTGGGAGGTGCCCCCAGCCGCGTTGTCGTCGGTCGCCGACTCCCTCATCGCCCCCGCTCGACTCGGCCAAGACGCGCCGTCTCTCCAAGCCGACCTGATCCGCCGGACAGACCCTGGTCGGAGGGGTCGGAGGGGTCGGAGGGTTCCCCCGGGTCAGAGGCGGACACACGTCCCGGCAAGGTCGTCCGCGACCGCGGCGATCACGGCCCGTCCCTCGACCCGCTCCACCCACTCCTGCGGCAGAGCGACGTCGCCGTGGCGCGCGCCGACCAGGTTTCCGCAGATCGAGCCGGTGGAGTCGCTGTCGCCGGAGTGGTTGACGGAGAGCAGGAGCGCCTGCCGGACCTCGCGCGGGTGGGGTGGGCGAGCGCGCTGTAGACGCCGATGGCGAGCGCCTCCTCGGCGACCCACCCGGCACCGAGGGACTCGACCTTCTCGGCCGTCGGCTCACCGCCCTGCGCGGCGAGGTCGACGGCCCGTGACAGGGCGGCCGACGTCTCCTCGTGCCCCGGGTAGCGGGCCAGCAGCCGCATCGCCCGCAGCACCGCGCCCTCCAGGGAGTCACCGGTGACGAGGTGCGCGACGATCGCGGCCAGCGCGCCCGCCGCGTAGTAGCCGGTCGGGTGGCCGTGGGTGATCTGGGCGCCACGGGCGGCCTTCTCGAAGGCTTCCTGTGCGATGTCGCAGAGGCCGAAGGGGGCCGAGCGCATGACCGTTCCGCAGCCCTTGGAGTGGGGGTTGACCCGGCCGGGCTTGCCGTCGATCGGGTGCCACGGCTCGGGGTGGTACTTCTGGGCGGTCCCCGACAGACAGGCGTTGCCGGGGGCCCGGCGGGAGTAGAGCCAGGCCTGGTCGATCAGACCGCCGCGGGGGCTGCCCTCCGGCACGCCGGCCTGCTCGGGGCCCGGCCTGTCCTGGGTCTCCAGCCAGCGTTCGTAGCTCCAGGCCAGCAGCCGGGACCAGGCACCGGTGACGCCTCGCTCCCGCTCCCGGGCGACGGCCTGGGTGAGGGCCTCGGCGGTGAACAGGGTCATCTGGGTGTCGTCGCTGATCCGGGCGACCGGGCCGGGCGGGAATCCGGTGACCCCGTCCTGTCCGTGGGCGGCGCGGATGCTCTCCAGGGAGGTGAACTCGATCGGGTAGCCGAGAGCGTCGCCGATCGCACCGCCCAGCAGACAGCCCCGTGCCCGGGAGCGGTACACCACGGCGCTCTCCATCGTCCACAACCCGATCAACGCGCTCACTCCTCGACTACGGTCGTACGTATGGCCATTATTCCCTCCGGCAAGGTCACCCCCGCCCCTGACCAGGGCGTGGGCCCGCTCCTGCGGGCTTGGCGGGAGCAACGGCGGGTCAGTCAGCTGGAGTTGGCGCTGCGGGCCGACTCGTCGGCCCGGCACATCAGCTTCGTCGAGACGGGCCGCTCCCGGCCGAGCGAGGAGATGGTGCTGCGGCTCGCCGAGCACCTGGACGTGCCGGTCCGTGAGCGCAACGCGCTGCTGCTGGCGGCCGGTTACGCCCCGCGCTTCCCGGAGACGCCGATGGACGACCCGGCGCTGGACGCCGTCCGCGAGGGGATCGAGCGGCTCATCCAGGGCTACGAGCCGTATCCCGCGCTGGTCTTCGACGCGGAGTACCACGTGGTCGCGGCGAACCGGGGGATCGCGATGTTCCTCGACGGAGTCGCGGAGTCCCTTCTCGAACCCCCGCTCAACACCATGCGGCTCACGCTGCACCCGCGGGGACTCGCGCCGCGCATCCGCAACTTCCGTGAGTGGCGCGGGCATCTCCTCGACCAGATGACCCGGCAGATCGCCCTGCGCCGCTCCGCGTCGCTGCGGAAGCTGTACGAGGAGGTCGCGGCGTATCCGGTGCCGGAGCGCGAGTACGGTCCCGAACAGGCCGACCCCGTCCCGTACTTCGCGCTGCCGATGCGGATCGAGCACGCAGGCCGCGTGCTGTCGTTCGTCTCCTCGACGTCGACCTTCAACACGCCGCTGGACGTGACCGTCGCCGAGCTGGCCATCGAGACGTTCCTCCCGGCCGACCCGGCCACGGTCAAGTACCTTCACTCACTGCTGTCCTGACGGTTCCTCAGGGCCGCGTACTGGAGCAGTGCGAACCCGGCGACGACGAGTGCCTGGAGGACGGTCCACACGGTCCCGGCCGTGCTCGGGGACAGCCACAGGCCGAGGGCGGCGAGGCTGAGCGCGGACCAGAGCAGGTTGGCCTCGACCACGGCACGCACGCCGAGCACCGGCGGACGCCCGCGCGAGGCGAGAACGCCCACGGCACCGCCGTACACCACGAGAACCGCGCCGAGGACGAGCAGCAGCCCGGAGTCGACGTCCAGGAACCGGCCGACCGGTCCGGAAGCGGTGAGGTAGGCGAGGCCGTTCACGCCGGTCACGACGGCGTCCAGGGCGAGGAAGCGGCGCAGCGCGGTGTGCGGGTCGCAGGTGCGGGCGAGTGCGGTGAGCTGGGCAGCGGACATGGCGGATCACCCTCCGTCGAGGTCGCGTGGGAACGGGGAAAGCGGGGGCAGGCGTGGGTGGACCGAAGGTCCGGTGGCGGATCCCGAGCCGGAAAACCCGGCGCCGAGGCCCGAACCGGAGCGCCCGGCAGCGGATCCCACACCGGAATCCCGGACCGGCATCCCGGCGCCAGGCCCCGGACCGGAATCCCGGCGCCAGGCCCCGTACCGAAGTGCCCCGTGGCGGGTCCCGGAGCGGAGTGCGCCGGCCCGGGACCCGTTGGCTCCACCCTCCCTCCGGTCCGCTCCCTGGTCGATTACCCGTGAGGTAATGAAGGCGGTGAGGTGAGGAAGCGGTGAGAAGGAAGCGGCTGTGACCGGTGAGACCCACGGCGGAACATGGCACACTGCTCGGGAACTTCGACGCGTAGGGGAGGCGTGGCGTGAGTGAGCGGCGGCCCGCGCCGACCGTGGGCCAGGTGGTGCTCGGCAGACGGCTTCAGGAGCTGCGCGAGGCGGCCGGCATCAAGCGCGAGGAGGCGGCGCAGGTCCTGCGCGTGGCCCCGGCGACCGTACGGCGGATGGAGATGGCCGAGGTCGCCCTGAAGGTCCCGTACGTCCAGGTGCTGCTGGAGACGTACGGCGTGCCCGAGGAGCAGGCGGCCGAGTTCGTCGAGCTGACGGAGGAGGCGAACAAGCCGGGCTGGTGGCAGCGGTTCCACGACGTGCTGCCGGAGTGGTTCAGCCTCTATGTGAGCCTGGAGGGCGCCGCCGGGATCATCCGTTCGTACGAGCCGCACTTCGTGCCCGGCCTGCTCCAGACCGAGGCGTACGCGCGTGCCGTCATGGAGGCCGGGACGATCGGGCAGTCCGGGACGGAGGCGATCGAGCGGCACGTCTCGCTGCGGATGGCCCGCCAGGGTCTGCTGGACCGGCCGAACGCGCCCCACCTGTGGGTGATCATGGACGAGACGGTGCTGCGCCGCCCCGTGAGCATCCGCTCCGAGGTGATGCGCGAACAGCTCGACAAACTCCTGGAGTTCGCCGAGCGCGACCGGGTCACGCTCCAGGTGTGCGAGTTCGAGGAGGGCCCGCACCCGGGGACGTACGCCCCGTTCTCGCTGTTCCGCTTCGCCGAGCCGGAGCTGCCCGACATGGTCTTCACCGAGTACCTCACCGGCGCGCTGTACCTCGACTCCCGCACCGAGGTCGCCACGCACCTGGAGGTCCTCGACCACATGTCGGCGCGGGCCGCGTCGGCGGAACGCACGAAGAAGCTGCTGCGGGAGCGCCGCGAGGACTTCTGAGCAGGCCTCACGACAGCACCGCAGGACTCACGAGAGCACCGCAGAACTCACGACACCACAGGGGAGACGACACCGTATGACCGGATCCGACGCGCCCGGAATCGACACCAGCCGCCCGCACCCGGCGCGGGTCTACGACTGGTGGCTGGGCGGCAAGGACAACTACCCCGTGGACGAGGCGCTGGCCCGCCGGATCCTGGAGGTGGACGGCACGGTGCTGCGCGGGGCGCGGGCCAACCGCCGCTTCATGACCCGGGCCGTGCGCACCGCCGCGCAGGCCGGGATCCGCCAGTTCCTGGACATCGGCACCGGCATCCCGACCGAGCCCAACCTGCACCAGGTCGCGCAGTCCGTCGCCCCCGAGGCGAAGGTGGTGTACGCGGACAACGACCCTATCGTGCTGCGGCACGCGCAGGCGCTGCTGCACGGCTCCGCCGAGGGCAGCACGGACTACGTCCAGGCCGACGTACGGGACTTCGACGCCCTGCTGGAGCGGGCGCGCGAGTCTCTCGACTTCACGCAGCCGATCGCCCTGTCCCTGGTCGCGCTCACCCACTACCTGGACGACGACGCGTACGGCCTGGTCCGGCGGTACGTCGACACGCTCGCCCCGGGCAGCCACCTGATCCTCTCGCAGGTCACCCCCGATCTGAGCCCCGAGGCGATCGCGAAGGCGGCCGAGCAGTTCCGCCGCAGCGGCACCCCCTTCTTCCCGCGTTCGCTGGCCGAGTTCTCCCGCTTCTTCGACGGCCTGGAGCTGCTGGGCCCGGGCGTGATCCCGGTCTACGGCTGGCGCCCCGAGCCGGTGGACGTGGCGGCCCAGGCGGAGGGCATCGTGCCGGTGTACGCGGGGGTCGCGCGCAAGCCCTGACCCGTACGGGTGCCGTGAACGGGTGCGCTCCCGCGCCCCGCCCTAGGTTCGAAGGAGCCACGGGCAAGCAAGGGAGCGCACGTGACCGACACCGAGATACCGCCGAGGGAGCCCGGCGCGGCGCTGCTGCGGGCGGGGCGGTTCTTCCGGCCCGGCAAGGCGGCGCCCGACCTGCACAGCATCGGGCTGACCGGCGGCCGGGAGGCGGACGCCTTCTACCGGGACCGCTGGAGCCACGACAAGGTCGTGAACTCCACGCACGGCGTGAACTGCACCGGCTCCTGCCGCTGGAAGGTGTACGTCAAGGACGGCATCATCACCTGGGAGACCCAGCAGACGGACTACCCGTCGGTGGGCCCCGACCGCCCGGAGTACGAGCCCCGCGGCTGCCCCCGCGGCGCGGCCTTCTCCTGGTACACCTACTCCCCCACCCGGGTCCGCTACCCGTACGTCCGTGGCGTGCTCCTGGAGCTGTACCGCGAGGCCCTCGCCCGCACCGGCGACCCGGTCCTCGCCTGGGCCGACATCCAGGCCGACCCGGAGCGCCGCCGCCGTTACCAACGGGCGCGCGGCAAGGGCGGGTTGGTCCGGGCGACCTGGGACGAGGCGGTCGAGATCGCCGCCGCCGCACACGTCCACACCATCAAGACGTACGGCCCCGACCGCATCGCCGGGTTCTCCCCCATCCCGGCCATGTCGATGGTGTCGCACGCGGCCGGCGCCCGCTTCCACTCCCTGATCGGCGCCCCGATGCTGTCGTTCTACGACTGGTACGCCGACCTCCCCGTCGCCTCCCCGCAGGTCTTCGGCGACCAGACCGACGTACCGGAGTCCGGCGACTGGTGGGACGCGGCCTATCTGATGATGTGGGGCTCGAACGTCCCGGTGACCCGCACCCCGGACGCCCACTGGATGGCGGAGGCCCGCTACCGGGGCCAGAAGGTCGTGGTCGTCGCCCCCGACTACGCGGACAACGCCAAGTTCGCCGACGAGTGGCTGCACCCGCACCCGGGAACGGACGGCGCGCTGGCCCTCGCGATGGGCCACGTCGTCCTCAAGGAATTCTTCGTCGACCGCGAGACCCCCTTCTTCGCGGATTACGTACGGAAGTTCACCGACCTGCCCTTCCTGGTCACGTTGGTGGAAAAGAACGGGGCTTATGTCCCCTCGAAGTTCCTGCGCGCCTCCGGCCTCGGCCAGGAGGGCGAGGGCGCCGAGTGGAAGACGCTCGTCCTGGACGCGGCGAGCGGCCGCGCGGTCGCCCCGAACGGCTCCCTGGGCTTTCGCTGGACGGAGTCCGGCAAGGGCCGCTGGAACCTCGAACTCGGCTCGATCGAGCCCCAGTTGAGCCTCTACGGCCATGAGGCGTCCGGCGCGGTCGAGGTGCTGCTCCCCCGGTTCGACACCGAGGGCGGCGAACACGGCCAGGGGCGTGGGGAGGTGCTGCGGCGCGGGGTGCCGGCGACCCGGCTCGGAGGCACCCTCGTCACTACCGTCTTCGACCTGCTGCTGGCGCAGTACGGCGTCCAGCGCCCCGACCTTCCCGGCAGCTGGCCCACGTCCTACGACGACGCCGGTCAACCCGGCACTCCCGCCTGGCAGTCGGTTCACACCTCCGTCCCGGCCACCAAGTGCGTGAAGATCGCCAGGGAGTTCGCCCGCACCGCCGAGCGCTCCAAGGGCCGCTGCATGATCCTCATGGGCGCGGGCACCAACCACTGGTTTCACTCCGAGACGATCTACCGCGCCTTCCTCGCCCTGCTCCAGCTCACCGGCTGCCAGGGCCGCAACGGCGGCGGCTGGGCGCACTACGTCGGCCAGGAGAAGTGCCGCCCCGTGACCGGCTGGGCGACCTTGGCCGCCGCCTCGGACTGGTCGCGGCCGCCCCGCCAGATGATCGGCACCGCGTACTGGTTCCTCAACACCGACCAGTGGCGCTACGACCGCTTCACCGCCGATGTGCTCGCCTCACCACTCGGCGAGGGCCGCTTCGAGGGCATGACGGGCGCCGACTGCCTTGCCCTGTCGGCCCGTTCGGGCTGGATGCCGTCGTACCCGACGTTCGACCGCAACCCGCTGGAGCTCGGCGCGGCCTTCGGCGACCCGGTGGCGAAGGCGGTGGCCGAACTCCGCGCGGGCTCCCTGAAGTTCGCCTGCGAGGACCCGGACGCGCCGGAGAACTGGCCCCGGGTACTGACCCTTTGGCGGGCCAACCTGCTCGGTTCGTCGGCGAAGGGCGCGGAGTACTTCACGAGGCATCTGCTGGGCACGCAGTCGTCCCTGAACGCCGAGGAGGCGTCCGAGAGCGAGCGCCCCCGTGACGTCGTCTGGCACGACGAGGCCCCCGAGGGCAAGCTCGACCTGCTGCTCTCCCTGGACTTCCGGCAGACCTCCTCCACCCTGCTCTCGGACGTCGTGCTCCCGGCCGCGACCTGGTACGAGAAGCACGACCTGTCCTCCACCGACATGCACCCGTACGTGCACTCCTTCACCCCGGCCGTGGACCCGCCCTGGCAGGCCCGCACCGACTTCGACACCTTCAAGGCGCTCGCCGACCGGCTCAGCGAGATGGCGGTCCTGCACCTGGGCGTGCGCAAGGACCTGGTGGCGACGCCGATGCAGCACGACACCCCGGGCGAACTCGCCCAGCCGGGCGGGGTCGTACGGGACTGGAAGCGCGGCGAGTGCGATCCCGTGCCCGGTCGGACCATGCCGAACCTCACGGTCGTGGAGCGGGACTACACGGCGATCGGGACGAAGTTCCGGTCGCTGGGACCGTTGGTGGAGCAACTCGGCCTGCCCGCCAAGGGGATCGCGCTCAAGCCGGACGAAGAGGTGGAGCACCTACGGGAGTTGAACGGCACCTCGCCGGAGGGCCGTCCCCTGCTCGACACGGCCGTGAAGGCCGCCAACACCATCCTCGCGCTGTCCGGCACCACCAACGGCCGCCTCGCCACCCAGGGTTTCCGTACCCTGTCTGCGCGGACCGGGCAGGAGATGGCCCACCTGGCCGCCGAGCACGAGGGCAAGCGGGTCACGTACGCGGACACGCAAGCCGCTCCGGTGCCGGTGATCACCTCGCCGGAGTGGTCCGGCAGCGAGTCGGGCGGGCGCCGGTACACGGCGTTCACGCTCAACACCGAGCACCTCAAGCCGTGGCACACCCTCACCGGGCGCCAGCACTTCTTCCTGGACCACGACTGGATCCATGAGCTGGGTGAGGCGCTCCCCGTCTACCGGCCGCCCCTCGACATGCACCGTCTCTTCGGCGCACCGCGCCTTGGACCGGACGGGCAGCGGGAGGTGACGGTCCGTTACCTCACCCCGCACAACAAGTGGTCCATCCACTCCGAGTACCAGGACAACCTGTTCATGCTGGCCCTGTCCCGGGGCGGGCAGAGCATCTGGATGTCCCCGCAGGACGCGGCGGCGATCGGCGCCGAGGACAACGACTGGGTCGAGGCGGTCAACCGCAACGGCGTGGTCGTGGCCCGGGCGGTCGTCTCGCACCGGATGCCGGCCGGCACGGTCTACATGCACCACGCGCAGGAGCGCACGGTCAACGTGCCGCTCGCGGAGGCGTCGGGCAGGCGCGGCGGCATCCACAACTCACTCACCCGGCTGATCCTCAAGCCGTCCCATCTCATCGGCGGCTACGCCCAGTTGTCGTGGGCCTTCAACTACCTGGGCCCGACGGGGAACCAGCGCGACGAGGTGACGGTGATCCGCCGTCGCGGCCAGGAGGTCGAGTACTGACATGAGAGTCATGGCCCAGATCGCGATGGTGATGAACCTCGACAAGTGCATCGGCTGCCACACCTGCTCGGTCACCTGCAAGCAGGCGTGGACCAACCGCCGGGGCATGGAGTACGTCTGGTTCAACAACGTGGAGACCCGGCCAGGCCAGGGCTATCCGCGCCGGTACGAGGACCAGGAGCGGTGGCGTGGCGGCTGGGAGTTGAACCGGCGGGGCGCGTTGAAGCTCAAGGCGGGCGGGCGCTTCCACAAACTCGCCGGGATCTTCTCCAACCCGCGGCTCCCGGAGATCAAGGACTACTACGAGCCCTGGACCTACGACTACAAGAACCTCACCGACGCCCCGCTCGGCGAGGACTACCCGGTGGCCCGGCCGGTCTCGCAGATCGACGGCAAGCCGATGAAGATCGAGTGGTCCTCCAACTGGGACGACAACCTCGCGGGCGCCCCCGCCTACGGCGACCTCGACCCGATGGTGGAGCGCACCCGCCAACAGGCCTCGGACAAGGTGAGGTTCGAGTTCGAGCAGACCTTCATGTTCTATCTGCCGCGCATCTGCGAGCACTGCCTCAACCCGTCCTGCGTGGCGTCCTGTCCCTCCGGCGCGATGTACAAGCGGGCCGAGGACGGCATCGTGCTGGTCGACCAGGACCAGTGCCGGGGCTGGCGGATGTGCGTGACGGGATGCCCGTACAAGAAGGTCTACTTCAACCACCGCACGGGCAAGGCCGAGAAGTGCACGATGTGCTACCCACGGGTCGAGGTCGGGCTGCCGACGGTCTGTTCGGAGACCTGCGTGGGACGGCTGCGCTATCTCGGGGTCGTGCTGTACGACGCCGACAAGGTCACGGCCGCGGCCTCCGTCCGGGACGAAAAGCGGCTCTACGAGGCCCAGTTGGGCGTGTTCCTCGACCCCGACGACCACGCCGTGCAGCGGGCCGCCGAGGAGGCGGGGATCCCGTACGACTGGATGGAGGCGGCCCGCCGCTCCCCCGTGCACGCGCTGATCAGCCGGTACAAGGTGGCGCTGCCGCTCCATCCGGAGTACCGGACCATGCCGATGGTCTGGTACATCCCGCCGCTGTCGCCGGTCGTGGACGCGCTGTCGGAGTCCGGGCACGACGGCGAGGACGCGGGGAACCTGTTCGGGGCGATCGACACGCTGCGGATTCCGCTGGAGTACCTCGCGGAGATGTTCACGGCGGGTGAAGTCGCCCCGGTGCGGGCCTCGTTGGAGAAGCTGGCCGCGATGCGCTCCCACATGCGGGCGATCAACCTCGGTGAGGATCCGGACGCGGCGGTCGCCTCGGCGGTCGGTATGAAGCCGGACGAGATCGAGGCGATGTACCGGCTGCTGGCGATCGCCAAGTACGAGGACCGGTACGTGATCCCGACGGCGGCTGTGGGAGACGCGCGACGGCTCGAGGAGTCGGCGCTGCCGGACGGGTGCAGCCTCGACTACGAGGACGGCCCTGGCATGGGCGGGGACGGGCCGTTCGGGCAGGACTCGGGTCTTTCGGGGCGCAGACAGCTGCCGCTGGTGTCGGTGGAGAACTTCCACGCGCTGAGCCGACGGCAGACCACGGACGATCCCGACAAGGAGGCCTGATGCCCTCGGACGCGGTGCTGTACCAGGCGGCGGCGCTCTGCCTGACGTATCCCGACGACGACTTCCGCGCGCGGCTGCCGCTGCTGCGGGAAGCCGCCCCACAGCTCAGGGAGTTCGTGGACCACGCGGCGGTGACGCCCGCGCAGGAGCTGGCCGCGCACTACGTCCGGGTCTTCGACTTCAGGAACCGCCACAGTCTGTACCTGAGTTGGTGGCGGGACGGGGACACGCGGCGGCGCGGGATGTCGCTGGTCCGCTTCAAGGACGTCTACCGGGCGGCGGGGCTGGAGTTCACCGGCGAGGAGCTGCCCGACTTCCTGCCCGCGGTACTGGAGTTCACGGCCCGCACCGGCGACACGGACCTGCTCACCGAGCACCGCGACGGGCTGGAGCGGCTCCGCTCCCGGCTCACCGACTTCGGCACGCCGTACGCGTCCGTCCTGGACGCGGTGTGTGCCGCGCTGCCGATGGGGGTGCGCTCATGACGACGCTCCTGTGGGGCGTCCTGCCGTATGTCACGCTCGCGTTGCTCGTCGCCGGGCTGGTCTGGCGTTACCGCTACGACAAGTACGGCTGGACGACGCGGTCTTCACAGATCTACGAGTCGACGCTGCTGAACGTGGCCTCCAACGCCTTCCACTACGGCATCCTGTTCGTACTCGCGGGCCACATCGTGGGGTTGTTCATCCCGATGTCCTGGACGGACTCCCTGGGGATCAGCGAGCACACGTACCACCTGTTCTCGCTGTACGGCGGGACGGCGGCGGGCGTTCTGACGGTGGGCGGGATCGCGCTGCTGATCTACCGCCGCCGTACGAAGGCGCCGGTGTTCCGGGCGACGACGGCCAACGACAAGCTGATGTACCTGGTGTTGCTGGCCGCGATCGTGCTGGGCATGACGGCCAAGCTCACGCACGCCTCCGGCGACGGCTACAACTACCGTGAGTCGATCGGCCCTTGGGCCCGCAGCCTCTTCCGCCTCCGACCGGACCTCGACCTGATGCGAGGCGTCCCGGTCCTCTACCAGATCCACGCGATCATCGGCATGACCCTGATCGCCCTGATCCCCTACACCCGCCTGGTCCACATGTTCAGCGCCCCGGTCCAGTACCTGTTCCGCCCGTACGTGGTGTACCGCAGCCGAGACACCGGGCAGTTGGGGCCGCGACGGGAACGCCGGGGCTGGGAAAGAACGGACGCCTGAGCCAACGTAAGGGGCGCGGGGAACTGCGCGACCAGCCACGACGGCGCCGCAGCCGACTCTCAGGCCGCTCCCCCCTTCTGGTCCTTCTCGTCGTCCACGATCTCCGCGTCGACCACGCCCTCTTCCTCAGCAGTGCCGGCGCTCGGTTCCTCCCCCGCCGAACCGCCGGAGGCACCCGCATACATCGCCTGCCCCATCTTCTGGCTGACCGAGGCCAGTTTCTCGACGCCGTCGCGGAGGGGGGCCGTGTCCGCGTTCTCCTCCAGGAGCCGCTTCACATCAGCCACCGCCGTCTCGACCTCCGTCTTCGTGTCGGCCGGGACCTTGTCCTCGTTCTCGCGGACGAACTTCTCGGTCTGGTAGACGAGTTGTTCGGCCTGGTTGCGGGTCTCGGCGGCCTCGCGACGGCGGTGGTCCTCCTCCGCATACTGCTCGGCCTCCCGCATCATCCGGTCGATGTCGTCCTTGGGCAGCGCCGAGCCGCCGGTGACCGTCATCTTCTGCTCGCGCCCGGTCGCCAGGTCCTTCGCCGAGACATGCATTATCCCGTTCGCGTCGATGTCGAAGGCCACCTCGATCTGCGGAACGCCCCGAGGGGCCGGCGGCAGACCGGTCAGGTCGAAGACGCCCAGCTTCTTGTTGTACGCGGCGATCTCCCGCTCGCCCTGGTACACCTGAATCCCGACCGACGGCTGGTTGTCCGTCGCCGTGGTGAAGATCTCCGAACGGCGCGTGGGAATCGTCGTGTTGCGTTCGATGAGCTTCGTCATGATGCCGCCCTTGGTCTCGATGCCCAGGGACAGCGGGGTGACGTCGAGGAGGAGCACGTCCTTCACGTCGCCGCGGATGACACCCGCCTGGAGCGCCGCGCCGACCGCCACGACCTCGTCCGGGTTGACCCCCTTGTGCGGGTCCTTCCCGGTGAGTTCCTTGACCAGGTCGGTGACGGCCGGCATCCGGGTCGAGCCGCCGACGAGGATCACATGGTCGATCGCGGCGAGCTTGACGCCCGCGTCCTTGACCGCCTGATGGAAGGGTGTCTTGCAGCGGTCGAGCAAGTCCGCGGTCAGCTCCTGGAACTGAGCCCGCGTCAGCTTCTCGTCGAGGTGCAGCGGGCCCTCGGCGGAGGCGGTGATGTAGGGCAGGTTGATCGTGGTCTCGGAGGACGACGACAGCTCGATCTTGGCCTTCTCGGCGCCCTCGCGCAGCCGTTGCAGCGCCATCTTGTCCTTGCCGAGGTCGACGCCGTACTGCCCCTGGAACTTCTTGACCAGCCACTCCATGATCCGCTGGTCCCAGTCGTCGCCGCCGAGGTGCGTGTCGCCGTTGGTCGCCTTGACCTCGATGACGCCGTCGCCGATCTCCAGGAGGGAGACGTCGAAGGTGCCACCGCCGAGGTCGAAGACCAGGACCGTCTGCTCCTCACCCCGGTCCAGGCCGTACGCCAGCGCCGCCGCCGTGGGCTCGTTGATGATCCTGAGGACCTTCAGGCCGGCGATCTCCCCGGCCTCCTTGGTGGCCTGGCGCTGAGTGTCGTCGAAGTAGGCGGGGACGGTGATCACGGCGTCGGTGACGTCCTCGCCGAGATACGACTCGGCGTCCCGCTTCAGCTTCTGCAGGACCCGCGCGGACAGCTCCTGCGCCCGGTACCGGGTGCCGTCGATGTCGCCCTGGTCGGGGAAGCGCCAGCTCCCGTCGCCCATGTACCGCTTCACGGAGCGCGCGGTGCGGTCGACGTTCGTCACGGCCTGCCGCTTGGCGACCTCGCCGACGAGCACCTCGCCGTTCTTGGCGAAGGCCACGACCGACGGCGTGGTCCTGGCCCCCTCCGCGTTGGCGACGACGGTCGGATCGCCGCCCTCCAGCACCGCCACCACCGAGTTCGTGGTCCCCAGGTCGATCCCGACCGCACGTCCCATCACCGGCCCCTTCCGCCAGGGAGCGTCCCGCGCCCGTCCCGCACTCCAGCACAAAACGGGAGGACGACCTTGTCAATGGGACGTGTACCCCAAAGGCCGCTCCCCGCGCAGCGCCACCGCGCGCCGGGGCCGGTCGGTGATCAGGACGTCGACGCGCGGATGGCCGAGGAAGGCCCGCATCAGGGGGTCCTCGTTGACCGTCCACACCATGGTGAACAGGCGGTGGCGGACCGCCTCGCGCAGCACGTTCGCGCGGGCCAGCCGCTGGTGGACGGCGACCCCGTCGGCCCCGCACGCCCGCACCCGCCGCATCGGCAGCAGCTCGCTCAGCCGGGTGCCGGGCAGCCGCCGCCGGGCGATCTCCCGGCCGTCACGGCCGAGGGACAGGGCGGTGCGGACCTCGGGAAAAGCGCGCGCAATGGCCGCGACGGAACGGTCCTCCAGGGTCGTGGCGACGAAACCGTCCGCGCCGAGCAGGGCCACGGCCATGTCGATCAGCTCGCGCTCGTAGCCGGTCTCCTTGAGGTCCAGGTGCCCCAGCATCCGGCCTCCGACCAGCGCCATGACCTCCTCGACCGACGGCACCGGGTATCCGGCCCGCTCGCTCAGCTCGGCATGGGTGATCCGGGACAGCGGCGGACCGCCCGGCCGGACGCGGGGGTCGTGGTAGACGACGAAGACTCCGTCGGCCGTACGCCTGATGTCGAACTCGACGTACTCCGCGCCGGAGAGCAGGGCGTCCTCGTACGCCTCGGCCGTCGCGGCCCGGGCGCGCTCGGAGCCGCCGCGGTGCGCGGAGACGGCGGGTCGGCGGGGCATACGGCGGTCAGCCTCCGGTCGGCGGGCGCTGGGCGGGGATCGGCGTGGGTGCGGTCAGCAGGGAGCCGGAGCGTCTGCCGGTCCGGATGATCCGGACGTATCCGATCACGGCGAGCACGAGGAAGGGAACCCAGGCCAGAAAGTACGCCGGGAGGTACTGCGCCGAGAAGATCGAGCGATGATCGCTGACGTTGGTGGCGTTGACGCCGAAGAACGCGAGGAGCAGCGTCGGAGGGAGGGCGATCAGCGTGGCGATCGCGACCAGCACGGAGACCGTACGGTCCCTGCGGTCGTCGCGCTCCGACAGTTCCGCGTCCAGCGCCGCCGAGCGGGCACTGATCACCGAGGTCAGCCGCTCCACCATGCGGGCCGAGTTGTCCAGGCTGTCCCGGATGCCGAGGGCGTCCCGCAGCGAGGACTGGAAAGCCTCCATGACCATCTCCGGGATCAGCAGACTGTCGACGTACGCCTCGACCCCGAACGCCAGGTCCAGCTGGAGCTCGTTGACCTCGGCGGAGAGCTGCGAGATCAGCGACCGGATCTCGTACGGCGACCTCGCCATGGCCTGTTCGTTGGCGCGCATCGCTTCGAACGCGGCCAGCCGGGTGCGCTGGAGGACGGCGAGCGCGGAGATCATGCCGAGGGCGACCAGGGTGAGGCCGTTCTCCACGTGTCCGGCCCAGCCGGCGTGCACGGAGACGCCGCGGCCGTGGGCGGAGAGGGTCGTGCCGTGGTCGCGCAGGTTGGGCGGCTCGGTGGTGGCCATCCGGCCGCGGTAGACGATCTCGTTCAGCCGGACGGACCGCTGGTCGGCATCGGCGGCCAGTAGCTGCTCGCGCAACTCGCCGCCCGGGAAGACCAGTTGATGCACGTTCTGGCCGAAGGCGAGTGGCTCCCGTGCGGTGAGTCGGCCGCGCAGCACCTCCAGCAGGGGCCGGCCGCCGAGCGTGATGCGGTCCCGGTCGAAGCAGGTCGCCGCGAGCCAGGCGGCCAGCGCGTCGGTGGGGGTGGGGCCCTCGAACTCGCAGTCCAGGACGAGGGTGACGTCACCGCGCGGAGTGGCGAGGACGGCGATCTCGACGGCGGACAGAGCGAGTCCGTGGTCGCCGTGCGGAAGCCCCAGGTCGGCGGGCGGCACGTCCTCCACCAGCACCGGCATGGGCAGCACGGCCTCGCTGGACTTCAGATGCAGGGCGAAGCGGCCGAAGTCGAACCGCTCGACGAGGGTGCCGAGCGCCGTCCGCTCTCCGGTCAGCCGGCCGGTCAGGCTGAACAGCACCAGGACACGGGTGAGTTCACGCGTGCCGGAGTCGAGTGCCGCCGTACCGCTGGATGTTCCCGTGATCATCGCGTTCCCTCCCGCGCCCTGGTCTCTTTACCCGAAGCGGGCGCCGTGCAGACCTCCCGGACGGTGAGTGATCGGCGCCCAGCGGGCCCGGGAGATCGCCGGCCTCGCCCTCCCGATCATCGTCTCGGTCACCGTCGAGACCACCGGCACCAAGCTGCTCGGCTCCGAGA